>JAIEMN010000006.1 GCA_019752115.1 Gemmatimonadaceae bacterium | reverse complement strand
CGCAGTACGTATACGCAGTACGTATACGCAGTACGTATACGCAGTACGTATACGCAGTACGTATACGCAGTACGTATACGCTTCACCTCAGCAAGTACCCCACCCGCAAGGTAAGCGGCCACTCCACCAACACCGTCGACCGCGTCCCCCACGCCTCCTCCAGCGCTGCCTCAAACTCCGCCAGCAGATCCTGCCCCGTGAGCGCCTTGCAGCGCGTGATCGCCGACCACGTGCTGAGGTAGCCGAGCAGCTGCCCCTTCGTCCACTCGGCGGTCATGCGGAACCACGGCGCCTCGAGGGAGCCAAAGGGAAACGGCAGCATCGCGTAGTGATCATCGACGTGCCGTCGCTCCGGCGGCCACCACGGATGCACGAGGCGATCGAGATCATTCACGAGTGCGCCCACCCGTTCATGGCCGGGCGTGAACATCAGCGAATAGGTCCACTCGGCGATCACACCACCCGGCACCAGCACGCGCTTCACTTCGGCGTGAAAGGCGTCGACGTCAAACCAGTGCAGCGCCTGCGCGACCGTCACCAGAGAGACGGAGCGATCGGACAAGCCGCTCATGTGCGCCGCGGCCGCGTGATACGCCACGCGCGGATGCGGCACGGCGGCCTCGATCTGCTGCGCGTTGAGATCGGTGGCGACCACGCGCTCGAAATGATCGGCTAACGCGACACTCGCCTGTCCGGAGCCGCACCCGACATCCCAGGCGAGGGCGCGCGTCGGGACCTGCGTGGCCAGCCACGCGAACAGCTCGCCCGGATACGTGGGGCGATGGGCCGCGTAGCCGCGCGCGACGATCCCGAAGTGATCGCCGCGCTGCTCCTGCCCCGCGCCGCTCACCGGCTCCGCACTCACTTGGGAGTCATGCCGGCGCAGTTGGCTGCCGCCGGCGCGTCGGGCGCCCCGTACGACGCGCGCACGACCTGCGTGGGCAAACCGTTGGCGGCCGGCGTCACGAGGAACATCGTGGCGTAACTGGCGTCGCAGAGATCGGGGAGCTTGGGGCCGCCGAGCGCGTTCACGATGGCCGGCACGGTGTTGCTGTGGCCGACCACGAGCACCACACCCTTCGCCTTCATCACCGCCTCAGCGACCGCTTTCACATGCGACGCATCCAGCGCGATGACCGTGGGCGTGACGCCGGTGGCCTTGGCGACCGGCACGGCCGTCTCGGCGGTGCGCTTGCGCGCCGAGACGAGAATCGTGGACGGGGTCGTGTGCGACAGCGCCTCGGCGAGTGCCTGCGCGCGCGCCACACCGGCCTCACTGAGGCTTGGATCGTCGGCCGGTGTCGGCTGCTTCTCCCCGTGGCGCACCAGGATGACCAGCGACGGCTGCGCCATCGCGCGCGACGGCGGCAGCGTCACGGCCATCAGCATCGCCACAGGGACGACGGCGGCGCGCCACGCGCGCGGCACGAGTCTGCGCCACTGCATTCCGGTCACACCATGCTCCTTCGCTCGGCCGCCCGAGCGGGTCGACGTCAGCGGTCGGTCGTGATGCTGAACCCCGCACCAGAATGTAGCCGCCAGGGAGCACAACACGGACGAGCTCGCCGCTAAGGTTCGGGAAAGAGACCCCAGGCACGTCGCGCCCCGCGTAGATTCGCGCACATCAGGTCCCGCCACGCAGGGCCGATGAGACGCGGCGACGCAGCCGCGACCACCGGCCGTGCGTCCTTCTGCCCCAGCTTATGCCTCGCTTGGTTCCTCGTCCCCCCCGCGATGGGCGCGCGGCGAAAGCCGTGCTCGTTGGCGTGGCGCTGCTCGCGCCACTGACCCTGTCGATTGGCCGCACGCACGCGCCGCTGGTGGCGCCGCAGCTGACGCCCCTCGTCGCGCAGGGCACCGCGCCCGACTTCGGCAAGGATGTCGCGCCCGTGCTGTACAAGAACTGCGCGAGCTGTCATCGCCCGGGCGGCATCGGGCCGTTCTCGATGCTCGACGCCGATACCGTAAAGGCGTACGCGAAGGACATCCGCGACGCCGTGAGCACCGGCTACATGCCCCCCTGGCACGCCGACGGCCCGCGCGGGGTGTTCAGCAACGATCGCCGTCTCGCGGATCTCGATCGCCAGGCGATCCTCCGCTGGATCGACGATGGCGCGAAGGTCGGCAACAAACGCGCGCTGCCCCCCACGCCGGTCTTCGACTCGCAGTGGGAGATCGGCACGCCCGATGCCGTCTTCACGATGAACGAGCCGTTCACCGTGCCCGCCTCGGGAACCGTCGAGTATCAGTACTTCGAAATCCCCACGAACTTCACCGAAGACAAGTGGGTGCAGGCCATCGAGATCATGCCGGGCTCGCGCGAGGTCGTGCACCACGTGCTCGTCTATGCGCGCGCGCCGCAGGCGCCGCCGCCGGCGGGTGCCGCGGCACCGGGCGCCGCATCGCCGGGTAGCGGCGCGCCCGCTGCCGCGCGTCCCGCGGCCAAGCCGGCGGTGGAGTTCGATGCCAACAACGAGTTCACCGATCCGCCGCGCAAGGATCCGCGCAACGCGCCCCCGATGCGCGTCGGCAATCTGATCGGCACCACCGCCCCGGGCACCAACGTCGTGCGCTTCCCCGAAGGCACCGCGCTCCGCGTCCGGGCGGGGACGACGCTCGTCTTCCAGATGCACTACACGGCGCATGGCCACGAACGGCAGGATCGCACGAGCGTGGGCTTTCAGTTCGCCAAGGCCGCGCCGCAGGAGCAGGTGATCGCCAGCAACTTCCTCAACGGCAAGTTCACGCTCCCCGCCGGCCAGAAGGATGTGATGGTGCCGAGCACGATCACGATCAACGAGCCGGTGAAGATCTACGGGCTCTTCCCGCACACGCATCTGCGCGGCACGCGCTGGCAGTACACGCTCGAGAAGCCCGATGGCACGAGCGAGATCATCCTCGATGTGCCGCGCTACGACTTCAACTGGCAGACGTACTACATGTTCGCCAAGCCGCTCGAGATTCCGGCGGGCGCGAAGATCACGTCCAAGGCGTGGTACGACAATTCGGCCGCGAACCCGCACAATCCCGATCCCAAGGTCGACGTCCGCTGGGGCGATCAGACCTGGGAGGAGATGCAGTACACCGGCTTCCTCTACTCCGTGAACAGTCGGCGCCTACGGCCGTAAGCGTTCGCGGTCGAGCAGGACGCGCTTGCGTTCCAGCCCCCAGCGATAGCCCCCCAACGTGCCATCCGCCCGCAGGGCGCGATGGCACGGCACCAACACCGCAATGCGATTGGCCCCGCACGCCGTGCCCACCGCCCGCACGGCGTCGGGGTGGCCGATCTCCTGCGCGATCTCGCCGTAGCTCACCACGCGCCCCGGCTTCACGCTCAGCAGAAAGCGCCACACCTTGATCTGAAAGGCCGTCCCGCGCAGATCGAGCGGTAACTCCGGGCGCGGCGCGCGCTCCACCACGTGGGCATCAAGCGCCGCCATCCACGCATCGAGCGGCTCGCGCGCCGCCTCGCCCGCCGGCACCAGCGTGGCCCGCGGAAACTCGGCGCCGAGGCGCGCCACCAGCTCCGCCTCGCCGTCGCCGAACTCCACGAGACACACGCCACGTACGGTGGCCGCCATGAGCAGCGTACCGAACGCCGACTCGCGCACCGCCCAGGTGATCGTCTCTCCGGCGCCGCCGGCCCGATACGTACTCGGGGTCATCCCCAGTCCGCCCGTCACCTGTTCGTAGACGCGGCTCGTGGAGCCATAGCCGGCGTCGAAGGTGGCATCGAGCACGGCATCGCCATCGCGCAGGCGCGCCTTGAAGCGCTCGAGCCGCTTGGCCGCGTGATACGCCTTGGGGCTCACCCCCATCACGGCGGTGAACGTGCGCTGCAGGTGATGCGGGCTCATCGCCGCCTCGCGCGCGAGCTGCGCCAGCGACAGCGGCTCGCCGGCATGGGCCGCAATGTGCGCGGCCAGTCGCTCCATGCGAGCGACAAGATCAGGGGCAGGGGTCGTGGGCATCGGGGCTCCGGTGGAAATGTGGCGTGCCATCCGAATCCACGAAACAACACCTGGCCCGGCGGCGCCCTCCGAATCGTGCGGACTCGGAGGGCACCGGAGCGTGGGGCTTACTTCTTCTTTGCCGGCGCGGGCGGGGCCGGCGGCGCCTGGGGCGTGAACGACGCAAAGTGCGCCGTCTTCCATCCTTCCGCGGTCTTCACATCGGTCGAGACGAAGTGTCCGCTCGCCACCACCTTCCCGCCCGCAGAGACTTCCCACGTGCCATGCGCGCCGGCCACGTTCGGCGCCAGCTGACGGGTACCGGCCGGCATCACCTTGAGCGTCGTGCCCTTGAACATGCCGGCAAAGTTCGCGGCCACGGCCTTCTCGATCGCCGCGCGACCCGAGGAGACCGCACCGTCGCCACCAACGATCACGGCATCGGCCGTATGAAGCCCGGCGATGGCCTTGGCATCCGCCTTGGCCCACGCGGCGACGTAATCGGTGGCAATCTTGTTCACCGCCGCTTCATCGGCCGCCGACAACTTCTGCGCCGAAGCAAGGGAGGGGACCAGCAGCAGGCTGGCCGCGAGTACAGCCGTACGCACACGCATCATGCGGACACTCCTGGGGAGGAAGGGTGGGATGCGGGCATCGGCCCGCACCACTACGCTACGGCTCGCGAGGCGCCGCTGTCAAGTGAAGATTCTCACCAGTCATCTCACGCCACTCACCGGATATCTCGCCATGCGTCGCTTCATCGCTCTGCTGTTGCTCGCGCCAACGCTGATGCGTGCGCAGTCATCAGTTGCTCCAGCACCGACGTTCCGCGACCCCGATCGCCTCGCCAAGCTCCGCCGCGCCATGCCTGCGGTGGACTCTGTCATGCGCGCCTTCGCCGAGCGCAGTCGCGTGCCTGGTATCGCCTACGGGGTCGTCGTCGATGGACAGTTGCTGCATGTTGCCGCGGTGGGGCTGCGGGAGGTGCCCAGCAAGGCACCCGTAGACACCAGCACCGTCTTTCGCATCGCGTCGATGACCAAGAGCTTCACCGCCCTCGCCATTCTGCAGCTGCGCGATGCGGGCGAGCTCTCGCTCGACGATCCAGCCGAGAAGTACGTCCCGCAGATGAAGGCGCTCGCCTATCCCACCACCGACGCGCCGCGCATCACCATTCGCCATCTGCTCTCCCACTCGGCGGGCTTCCCCGAAGACAACCCCTGGGGCGACCAGCAGCTCGCCCGCACCGACGCCGAACTCTCGGCGATGATCGCCAAGGGCATCCCGTTCTCGAACGTGCCCGGCATCAGCTACGAGTACTCGAACTTCGGCTTCGCCATCCTCGGCCGCATCGTGGTGAACGTGAGTGGCATGCCGTACGCGCGGTATGTGCGCGACAAGATCCTGCTGCCGCTCGGCATGACCTCCACCACCATGGAGGCGCGCAGCGTCCCCGCCGCCCGACTCGCCCACGGCTATCGTCTGCAGGACGGCCAGTGGCTCGAAGAACCGGCGCTCCCCGATGGATCGTTCGGCGCCATGGGCGGCATGCTCACCTCCAGCGCCGATCTCTCCCGCTGGGTGGGGCTCATGCTGAGCGCGTGGCCGCCACGTGATGGGGCAGAATCCCCCGTGCTCAAGCGCAGCTCGCTGCGCGAAATGCAGCTCGTGGCGCGCTTCAGCGGCGGCACCGCGGCGCGCAATGCCAACGGCGAGCTCGCCCACACGAGCGGTGGGTACGCGTACGGGCTGCGCGTGTCGCAGAACTGTCTCTTCAACCACATCGTCGCCCACTCCGGCGGCCTCCCCGGCTTTGGCTCGCAGATGCGCTGGCTCCCCGAATACGGCGTCGGGATCGTCGCGCTTGGCAACCTCACCTACACCAGCTGGGGCGCGCCCATCGACGCCGCGTTCGAAGCCCTCGCCAGGGCCGGTGCGCTGGTGCCGCGCACGGTGCAGCCCTCACCGGTGCTGGTGGATCTGCAGCAGAAGGCCACGCGCCTCGTGCAGCAGTGGCAGCAGCCGCTCGCCGACAGCATCGCCGCGATGAATCTCTTTCTCGACGAAAGTGGGCCGCGTCGCGCCGCCGCCATCCGGAAGCTGGTCGATGCGGCCGGTGGTCGCTGTGAACCCGAGGGACCGCTGTGGGCCGAGAATGCGCTGCGCGGCGCGTGGAAGCTGCGGTGCGCCAGCGGTGCCCTGCGCGTGGGAATCACCCTCGCGCCCACCATGCCGCCGCGCGTGCAGGAGTTCACCGTGGTGGCCGTCCCGCTCGACCTCAAGGTGGGCGCACCGCCCGTCTGTCGGCCCTAGCGGCCGCGCAGCACATCCAGGCGGGGCGGCGTCCAGGACGGAATCCACCGCCCCGCAATCGAGCACGGCCCCGCGGCCGCCGGATACGCGAGCGCGTTGAAGCCGCCACCGGTACCGTAGCGCGCGTCGGCGAGCAGGAGATATCCATCTGCCGTGGTCTGCCACACCGGCGTGCGCATGAAGCGCAACGCCGCGGCCACTTCGCAGCGCGTATTCGACAGCTGCACGAGATCGGCCACCGGCGCCGCCCACGTGGTCCGCCACGCGAGCGCCGGCGACACGTCGAAGGGCACCTGAGCCGACGTCCCCGGCAACCCACCGAGCACATCACCGCCTACGCGCCCGTTCGCGTACGTCGTGAGACACGCCTCGGCGTTGCGGCGCGCCAGGAGCCCCGCAATGCCGCTCGTGAGGCGGTACGTGGACCGATCCGCGCTGCGCGAGACGACGAGTGTGGACCAGCACGTTGGATCGCCGGGCGCGGGATTGAGCACCACATCCAGCACCGTGTCCCCACGCGCCGCCGCGGTTGCCGTGACCGCCGCGCGCACGGCGCGACCGCTCACCACAAAGCCCGTCGTGACACCCGCCCACAGTGCGAGGCCGGCCCAGGCGCGGCCGCGCGCCGGGAGCAGCCACTGCGCACCCGTCCACAGCGCCGCGAACACCAGCAGCGCCACCGCAATCACACCCGCGACCTGTCCGGTGAATCCGCTCGCCGCCAGCATCACGAGCGCGAGCAGCACCAACAGCACGCGCCCGCCGCGCGAGCGCGCGCCAAAGAGCAGCGGCGGAATGGCCACCAGCCACAACCACGGCTCCACGATGAATACCGCGTCGCCGTAGTACCACCGGTCATCGAGCGGCCAGAACGGATGCACCCCGTAGCTGTTCGTCCAGTCGAGGAGCAGGTGCGACCACGTCCCGGCGAGCGCGAGCCACAGCAACGGCCCGGTGGGCGTCGATCGGTCGGCGGAATCACCGCGCGCAATCCATCGGCGCGCGAACCACCACAACGCGAGCGCACTGATCGTCGCCCAGATGAGCGTATGCGTGTGCCCGCGATGATGCAGCAAGTAGCCGAGCGGCCCCAACTGCACCAGCGGCCCCGAGTACAGCAGATCACTGTCGGGGAACTCCGCGGCCGCGATCCCCAGCAGCACCGTCGCCCGGCGCACCCGCGGCGAAATCGTGCGACGCTGGCGCGAACTCATCGACTGCACGGTCACGTCGGCCATGAGCAGGCCGGCCAGGCCATGCGTGATGTTGTCCATGGCCCATTCTACGCACGGCGGCCCCGGCCCGTACAGGGACGAACGGGGACGCGGTCAGCGGGTATCGGGGCGGTCGCGTAGGTTGTTCGGTCGTCACTCCCCACACGCCTCGCCTGCCATGTCTCCCGATTTCGAGCGCCACCGCCCCCAACTCACAGCCCACTGCTATCGGCTGCTCGGCTCGGTGCTCGACGCCGAAGATGCGGTGCAGGAAACCATGCTGCGCGCCTGGAAGGCACGCGACACGTTCGACGGGCGCGCGCAGCTGTCCACCTGGCTGCACCGCATCGCCACCAACGTCTGCCTCGATGCGCTCTCGGGGCGCTCGCCGCGCCTGCGCGCGATGGATCTGCACCCGGCCAACAAGACCACCGACGACCTGCCAACGAAGCCCCGCGGGTACTGGCTCGAGCCGGTGCCCGATCTCGCGGTCATCCCGGCCGACATCGACGTACATGAGCAGGCCGTGCTGCGCGAAAGCATCCGGCTCGCCTTTGTCGCCGCGCTGCAGCATCTCCCCGCACGCCAGCGCGCCGCGCTCATTCTCACGCAGGTGCTCAATTGGAGCGCCGCCGAAACGGCCGAGGCGCTCGACATGACCGTCGCGGCCGTGAACAGCGCGCTGCAGCGGGCCCGCGCCACCCTCGCCGAGCATCGGCAGGGCGAGTCACTCGATCGGCTCGTGGCACTCGCCGCTCGCAACATGGCGACTGAGCAGGCCGCGTTGACGCCCGCGCAACGTCACCTGCTCGAGGCCTTCACGAAGGCCTTCGAAGCGTACGACGTGCCGCGCATCGTCAGTCTGCTGCGCGACGACGCCACGATGTGCATGCCCCCCTACGACTTCTGGCTGCAGGGGCGTGCCGACATCGCCGACTGGCTCAGCGGCCGCGGCGCGGGGTGCGAAGGGTCGGTGCTCGTGCCAGTGCAGGCGAACGGGGTCCCCGCCTTTGCGCAGTATCGGCAGGGCGGCGCCCAGCCGTGGGCGATTGTGCTGGTGGAGTTCGACGGCGACACGATCGGGCACATGAACTATTTCCTCGATACCGAAGCGCTCTTCCCCCGCTTCGGGGTGCCCATGAGGATCGCGCCGGACTCGCCAAGTCCGTAGATCGGCGTCATGTTCGGGTGACGTGTCCTCGGTTCGCGCGCCGTCCACCCCACTGAAGGTCTGCCCATTCCCGACGCCCCCGCAGTGATTCACGAGCGCGCGCTCGCCCTGTTCAGCGCTGGGCAGCAGCGAGAGGCGCTCCTCCTGCTCTTCGAAACGCTCGGACACGCGTCGCCCGCCGATCGCACCTCACCAGCGATGGCGCCGCTGCGCCGACTCGTCGCGACCCTCCTGGAGTCGGTGGCGATCTCGGTGGCCAACGACACCGTCCTCGCGGTGCTGGCAAGCGTGGCGGCCGATCCCGGCGTGCCGGCGCAGGCACTCGCGCCGTCGCTCCTCGCGTTGCTCACCGGATCCGATGCCGCCCGGCAACTGCGGTCGCCGGCCGAGTCGGTCGTGACCGATGCGCTGCACGACCTGGTCGGGCATCCCCTCGTGCCGCTCCTGCTGCCGCACATTGTGGTGGGGACGCGCGAGGGCGAAGCGCTATGCGTGCGGTGGCGTCGCGCGCTGCTGGAGCGCGCCATCGACCCGGCGTTCATCGCCCAGCGCTGGCTCTGGAACAGCATCGCGTGGCTCGGCGCCGCCGCGTTCAACGGCGAATACGTCTGGGCCGAGTCACCCGAGGAAACCGCGATGGTGCAGGCCATGGCGGACGCGATGGGCACGACGCTCGCCAGCGGGACCTCGCCGGCGGTGCTCGCCCCGGTGCTGCTCACCTACAGCCTGTACCGGCCGCTGCGGACCGTCGCCGGATGGGAGTTGCTCGAGCCGATTGCCGACCGCACGTGGGGCGCGCTCGCCGAGCCGATGTCGCGACTGCTGCAGCGGCAGGTGCGCGATCTCCTGGAAGAACAGCAGCGCGCGGCCGAGATCCCGTCCCTCGCCCTCACGAGCGATGACGGATCGGCGCGCGTGCGCGCGCAGTACGAAGCGCATCCGTATCCCCGCTGGGTTACCGCGCCGACCGCGCGCGTCAGCACGCTCGCCGAACTGGCGCGTGAATGGCGCCCCGACGTGGCACCGCCGGAGGGGCGGAGCATCCTGATTGCCGGCTGCGGCACCGGCCGGCAAACCGCGCACCTCGCCACGAGCTTCCCCAACGCCGAGATCACCGCGTTCGACCTGAGTCGCGCCAGTCTCGGGTATGCGTCCCGCATGCTCGATACGCTGCAGATCCGGAATGTGCGGCTCTTCCACGGCGATCTGCTTGCGCTCGAACAGCTCGACACCCACTACGCGGTGATCAGTTGCTCCGGCGTGTTGCATCACCTGCGCGATCCGCGCGCCGGGTGGCAACAACTCGTGCAGCGGCTCGCGCCGCGCGGACTGTTGAAGATTGGCCTGTACAGCACGCTGGCACGGCGCAGCGTGCGCGCCGCGCGCGCCGAGATCATGTCCCAAGGCCTGCCCACCCGCGACGATGACCTGCGTCGCGCGCGACAGCATCTGCTCGCGTTACCCGGGGCGCATCCCGCCGCCGCAGCAATGGACTCGCTGGACGCGTACGCTTTGAGTGGCTTTCGTGACCTCGTCGCGCACGTCCAGGAGCGGAGCTACACCATCGAGGAGCTTGCGGGCGAGCTCGCGGCCCTCGATCTCGAGTTCCTGGGCTTTCAGCTGCCGCGCGATGTACAGTGGCGGTTCGCCGCGGAACATCCCGCGCCGCAGGCGGGGCGCGATCTGGCGGCGTGGGCCCGCTTCGAGGAGCGGCATCCCATGACTTTCTGGGGGATGTACCAGTTCTGGTGCGCGCGACGCGGCGATCGGTAGCGATCGGTAGCGATCGGTAGCGATTTCTCGCGATCGCTAGCGCTTGCCGCGCGCCGTCACGCCATTGGCGATCACGCGCCCCCGATCATCGAGCCCCGCCTGAAACGCGGCGATGCGCTTCACGTACCCCAACGTTTCGGTGTGCCGCCACCGCGGCACCGTGGGCGCCACGCGCTCGATACTCGGCCAGGCCCGCGGATCGAGCTGTTCGGCGCGCGCGCGCTTCTGCGCCTGCAGCAGCGTGCCCCGGCCCGCGTTGTAGCTCGCGAACATGAACGGCAACCGATCGGCCTCGATGGAGTCCTGCGCCCAGCGCAGCCACAGGGTGCGATCGTAGGCCACGCCGGCGGCGATGTTCGACTCGGCGTCGTCGATGCGCGTCAACTCGGGATTCTTCGACGCGACTTCCCGAAAGGTCATCGGCATGAGCTGCATCACGCCACGGGCGCCCACGCCGCTGCGCGCGGTGGGGTCGATATTGCTCTCCGCCATTCCTTGCGCCTTGAACACGCGCCAGTCAAACGCCGGGCCGAACTGCCGCTTGGCCGCCTTGCGGAAGGCGTCGTCGTATCGATCGGCCGCCGCCCGCGGCTGCGCCTGCGCCGCCGACGACACGAACAGGAGCGCGCCCCAGAGGTGCCGCGTGCGCATCAGTTCAACGCGCCAGCCACCACGATCGCCACGGCGATGAAGATCGCCGCGACGAACAGCCCCACCGCGATGTTCCCCTTCTTGAGCTCCTCGGCGAAATCCACCTGCGGGGTGAGCGCATCGATCACGCGGTAGGACACGAACATCAGCACCACACCGATGATCGCATAGAGGAAGTTGAGCCCGACGACGGACCAGTCCATTTAGCCCTCCGGCGTGCTGAGCACCTGACGCAGCACCGTCTCCAGTTGATGTTGCCCCAGCGGCTTGGCCAGAATGGCCGACGCGCGATCGAGCACGGCGTCCTCCGGGACATAGCCGGACAACGCGATGACCGGCACCGTGGGGACCAGCACCTTGATGAGCGGCAGCGCTTCCTCGCCGGACATGCCGGGCATGAGAGATCGAGCAGGACCGCTCGCAGCTCCGGTACACCGGCTCGCAACCGCTCCAGCGCGGCTTCGGCGCCATCCACCACCACCGCGTGCAACCCGGTGCGGCTGATCTGCCGCGCCAACACCGTCCGCACCATCGGCTCGTCGTCCACGATCAGCACCGTCCCGGTCAGCGGCCCCGTCGCCTCGGCCTCGGCGCGCGCGCCTACCGGCTCCGCCAGATCCGCCACCGGCAGCTGGACCGTAAACGTCGTGCCGGCCCCCGCGGTGGACATAACCGACCAGCTGCCCCCCGCTTCACTGATCGTGTGGAAGGCCGACGCGAGCCCGAGCCCGGTACCGCGCCCCGGCTGCTTCGTGGTGAAGAACGGCTCGCCGATGCGTCGCAACGTGGCCTCGGACATGCCGATGCCCGTATCCCGCACGGTCAGCAGCACGCCGTGGTGGCCGTCCGGTTCGAGCGAGACGCTGAGCACCGGGTTCCGCACGCCGACCAGGGCATCGCGCGCATTGAGACAGAGATTGAGCACCACCTGCTGCAGATCGCTGGCCAGCGCCCGCACCATCGCGCGCGGTACGCGAATGGATGCACTGATCGTGATCCCCCGATCGAAGGTCTGGCGGCAGATGTGCAGCGCCTCGTGGACGATCGGCACCAGATCGGCATGCGCGCTCACATCCGACGCATCGGCGCGACCCAGCGCGAGCATGCGACGCACCAGATCGGCCGCACTGCGTGCCGCCCGTTCTGCATCGCCCACCAACTCCACGAGGTCCCCGGACGCCGGGTCCGCCGACGCCTGCTCCATCGCCATCTGCAGGTTGGGGAGCACCACGGCGAGCATGTTGTTGAAGTTGTGCGCGATCCCGGCCGCCATGTCGCCCATGGCCTCGCGACGCTGCCGCGTGCGCAGCGCATCGGCCATCTGCTTCTCGGCCGTCACATCGAGCATCACGCCGGTGTAGAAGATGCCGTCCGCACCCGTGTCGGGCACGCCGAAGAGCCGGAGCCACCGGAGGCCACCATCCACGTGTTCGAAGGACACCTCGTGCTGAAACGGGCCACGCGTCACGATCACGCGGGCGATCGCCTCACGCAGCATCGTCCGCTGTGATGGCGACAGCCGCTCGAAGAGCACGTTGGCGTTCCCGCGCACTTCGTCCGACTGCATACCCAGCACTTCGCGGATACGCCCGGCCACGAACACCAGGCGGCTGTCCTGCTCCGACCGGTGCCGATACTGAAAGACGATGCCCGGCACGGCATCGAGTACGCGCTGCGTCTGCGGCCGGCTCGCTTCGAGCGCCAGCTGCGTCGTGCGCGTGTCGGTGATGTCGGTAAAGGTCGCGACCACACCGCGCACCGTGTCATCACCATGTTCGCGCAGCGGGTCGGCGCGCACTTCGAGCCACGCCCGCGTGCCGTCGGGTCGGTGGACCGACAACACGACCGGGCCTACCGGTTCGCCGGTGCGACGCGCCGCCTCGGATGGAATGTCTCCCGGCAGCAGGGGACCGTCATCATCCCGCGCGAGCCGCCAGCTCGGGTCCGTGGCCGCACGGCCGGTCATCTGGTCCACCGACAGCCCGAGCACGCGCTCGGCGGCCGCGTTGGCGGCCTTGATCGTGCCGTCGGCGTTGTGAATCACCAGCCCTTCCGACATCGAGCGGAACACCGAATCGTACGTCGCTTCGGACGCGCGCAGCGCGGCGTGCGCCGCACTGATGTCGCTGAACGAGATCACGACCTGGTCTATTTCGCCGTGCGCGTCGAACTGCGGCACGGCCGACATCATGATCCAGATCCGCTCGGCGGCATCGCCGCGCCGCACTCCCATCACGACGGCGCGCTGCGGCTCTCGCGTGAGGAGCGCGCGCATCCCCGGATGATCATGGCGGCTAAGCGGCGTGCCGTCGGAAAAGATCACATCCCACCGCGCGTCGTCGGTGGTGCGTTGCACCATCTCTTCGGCGCTGACGCCGAGCAAGGCGTTCGCCTTCGCATTGGCAAAGACAATGCGGGCATTGCGATCCTGGATCACCACCCCGACGTCGAGGTCGTGCAGGGTGCGGACCCAATCGGGGGCCGCGACCGGCGGTAGTGGAGCCATGCCAAGAGTGTCGCAGCCGTGAGCAGGCGCGTCAATAGTGACGTGAGGCGATCTTCATCGGAATGCCGTCACATGGGACGCGTCTGTTAGCTCCGCGTTAGGTGGGCGTCCGCACCGTCCGGGCCTTCTGCTGTTCCCGCCCACCGACCCGGAGTCCTGCATGCGCCCACATCGCTCTCTGCTGCGAACCCCTGCGCTCCTCACGGCCGCCCTGTTCGCGGCAGCCTGCAATGAGTCCCAGACGCCCACGGCACCCGTCGCCGACCCGGCGCTCATGATCAGCGCGCAGGGGGTCGACGCCTCGAGCGGCCGTCGGGAGTTCGAACTCCGCACGTCGCCCAATCTCAAGGCCGCCGGTTTCGCGGGCACCACCAGCAGTGGGATCATCTTCCACGGCGGCACCGTGCTGACCACGGGGTTCAAGGTGCAGTCGATCTACTGGGCGAACGGGACGATCTACAATGGCGGGCCGGCCGCGGGGAGCACCGGTGCCGGCTCTACCGACAAGTCGGTGATCGGCGATCTGCTCAACAACCTCGGCGGATCGGCGCACTACAACATCAACAGCACCTACTACGACGCGGCGGGCACCAAGGTCGTCAACGCGCTGCAGTACACGGGCTTTTGGGCCAATGGCACCAATGTGCCGGCCAACGGCGCGAGCGTGACCGACGCGCAAATGGTGGCCATGCTGCAGTCGGGGTTCACCGGCGGCAAGCTGACGTACGACCCGAACACGCTCTACCTCATCTTCACGGCCGGAACCGTAAACCTCGGCGGCGGCTTCGGCTCGCAGTACTGCGCGTACCACACGCACGGCAGCGTGACGATCAACGGTGCCAGCAAGAATGTGTACTACGCGGCCATGCCCTACGCGTACGCCTACATCGCTGGCTGCACGGCGCAGAAGCCGTCGCCCAACGCCGACCCCGCGGCGGATGCCGAAGCCAGCGTGCTCGTGCACGAGATCGAGGAAACGCACACCGACGCGATGGGCAACGCCTGGTTCGACCGGCGCGGCTATGAGAACGCCGACAAGTGCGCCTGGAACTTCGGCACCACCAAGACCGCGTCCAACGGCGGGGTCTACAACGTGACGATCGGCCCGCGCAACTTCCTCATTCAGCAGAACTGGGTCAACGCCGGCAGCGGCGGCTGCTACCAGACCTGGCCGTAACGAGTCCGGCTCACCAATGCAGAGCGGGCGAGATCACACGATCTCGCCCGCTTTCGCGTGCTGCCGTCGCGTACTGCCGTCGCCTGCGCGGTCATCGCCGCTCATCATGCCCGCGAAAGCCAATGCGGGCATTGACCGCCTGTCGCTCCTCCAGCGTCATGTACGACCACCGGGCGATCTCCTGCGTCGTGCGGCCGCAGCCGCGGCAGCGCCCGTCGAGATCGAGTTGGCAGACTTTGATGCAGGGGGAGGTGGCGGGAACGGGGTGCGCGTGCATGTCGAAAACCTAGCCCACCCCACAAGTCGCCGGCACACCCGCTCACGGCATGTCCTCGCTGTACCGCTTCACTGCACCTCAACCCGGATGCCGAAAAGCCCGTGCTCCATGGGGCAGTACAGGATCCCCGTGGCTTTTCGCGGCGGGCAGTACCCGCGGCGACCTTCCCATGTCTCCGGGTAGGCGATGTCGAACCACGCAAGCCCGCGGTAATTGGCCGCCACAATCACCGAATCACTCGTGTGAGCCACATCGTTGCCATCACCCCACACGGCGCGGTTCATCGACCAGTTGGTGTTGGACAGGATGTACCCACCAGACGGCTCGGCGGCGGCCACGAAGAGCAGCCAGTAGCGCCCCGGTGTGGTGGGGGCCGTGAATGACACGGGGATGTCCACCACATCCCAACGAACGGGCGTCGTCAGTGGCGTGACCTCACGCCCCACGGTGGCCGGGTCGCCCCACGAGGGCGTCACGGCCACCCACACAGAGGCCGCCGCCCAGGGCGCAGAGTACTCCATCTGGACGACCCCCGAGATCGGCGCACCGGGCGCGACGCGCACCGTGGCATCGGGCCCGCGGACGCGCTGCGCGGTGGCACCGGACCCGAAATGCCCTTCGACGAGAAAGATGGCGCCCGTGGCCTCACGCGACGCCCCGAGCACCGGCGCCTTGAAGGTGAGATCCGTTGGCCGAAAACCATCGGCCTCGAAGCGCAGATGCAGCAGCGTATCACGCGTCACCAGGCGAAGCCCGCCAAAGCGCGCGTAGCCGTCCTTCGCCACCGCGGTGGCACCGGCGACGATGCGGGCGCTTCCGTCCATGGAGCGCACGCGAATCTCACGGGGCGTGCTGTCCACGGCGTTGTCGGTACCCACGCGCACGATGGCCGACGGCGCCAAACGGAACGCGTCCGGCCCGAACGGCTGCGCCCGCGTCATCGTCACCGCCGTTTGCGTGAGATGCAGCGACGGCGCGCGCCACGCCCGCCACGCCACTGCGAGGGCGATGCCGGCCACGGCGAGCGCGCTTGCCACCATCACGCGGGCCATGCTCCCCGCCGCCCGCTGATGCCACGGCACCGCGCGCAACAGCATTGCCGCCTGCGACGCCGTCACCTCGCCGAGCACATCGGCCAGGAGCCCTGCCGCCGGCCGACGATCGCCGCGCGATCGCGCGCGCGACACGATCTGCGCAAAGACCGTGGCCGCGGCCGCCTCATCGTCGGCCAGCAGATAGTGCCGCAACGCCGCCGGTAGCCGATCGGCCACGCGCGAGCGGACCAGCAGGGCGGCAAGCTCGCCGTGCGTGGCGCGACGCGACGCGGCGTCGCCGTCGGCGAGCAGTTGTTCGGCGATCGCATCATGCGCGGGCTGCCACTGCCCCGACTCGCGATGCACGAAGCCCTTCTCCTCGAGCGCGCGCAACACCGTGAGCGCATCGGGTAACGCGCTGAGCACCTCCTGCGGCAGCGGCGTTCCGGCCACGGCCAACACGCGGAGCAGCGCGCGCTCCGGATCGGCGCAGGCGCGCAGGCGGCGCATCAGCGGCGAGCTCACCGCCACCTCTCGGGTGGCGATCGCCCAATTCGGCGACCCCCACTGTGTGCCCTGCCGCGTCAGCAATCCGGCATCGAGCGCCAGCGTGAGCCGCTCCACCACGTTGAGCGGAATGCCGTCGCACGCCCCCGCGAGCGTGCGAATGAACTGATCGACCTCCGCCGCCTCCGGCCACGACCCCGAGCCGTGAATGGCCTCGAGCACCGCATCAGGCTCGAGTGGGGCCAGCGCCATGCTGGTGAGCGCGGGGTGTTCCAAGCCGGTGCTCGCGCTCGGGCGCGTCGCCCCCAGCACCAGCACCGCGCAATCGGCGAGGCGCCCGAGCGCCACCGCGAGCAGCTGACGCGACGCCGCATCAACCCAATGCAGATCGTCGAGCACCAGCGCCAGCGGCTGCTGTTCCGCCACCGCCTGCAGCAGATCGAGCAACGCCAGCGCACGCCGTCGCACACTCTCCCCTTCGGTCGGCGGCGCCGGCGCCACGCGAAAGTGATTGGCCAGCGCAGGATCGAGCGCCACGAGCTCGCGGGCGCTGTCAGTGGAGATCCCCGACGCACCCGGTTGCTGCGCCAGGGCCCGCGCGAGCAGCGCCGCATACCCGAACGGCACCTCCATCTCGCCCGGATGGGCGCGCACACTCACCACACTGCTCCGGCGCCCGCGGCAGCGCTGCCCAATCGCCTGCAGCAACCGCGTCTTCCCCACGCCCGCCACACCGGTAAGGAGCACGCGTTCGGTGGTGCCACGACGCGCGCGCGCCCACGCCGCCATCACCTGCGCAAACGGCTCGTCGCGTCCCACCAGCTCCAACGTGACACTCGCCCGGTCGTCGGTCGGCGCCGCGTCCTGCGACGCACTGCGCACGCGGGCCAGCGTCGCCTGCGCCGCGCTACTTAACGGGCGGTCCAGTCGCGTCGCGAGCGCCTCCAGCGCATCGGCTTCACGCCGCGCCGCGACGGCATCGCCAAGCGCAAAGCAGACATCCACCGCCACCCGCCGTGCCTCGAGCGAATCCGGCGCCACCTGCAGCAGGCGATCGACCGCCGCCCGGCACTCGGCTGCCCGTAATCGCGGCGCTGGGCCACGCGTGGCCTCTTCGACCAGGCGGACCAGCACGTCCTCGAGACGAGCCCGTTCGGCTGAGACCCACTCGTCGAACTCATCGCCCCCCGGCAACGACACGTCGTGCAGAAACGGGCCGTCGTACACGGCCAGAGCCGTGGTGACGTCTTGCTGGGCCGCGGCCTCCAGGAACTGTTCGCGATCGGAGACCACCGTGGCATCCACGCTGAGCACCGCGTCATCGCGCGTGACGAGCAGCTCCCCGAGCACGCGTCGCAGGCGCCAGAGCGCTTGCCGCACATTGTGCCGAGCCCGATCCGGGGCCGCGTCGGCCCAGAGCAGCGCACTCAGGGCTTCGCGCGAATGGGCACGCCGCCGTTCGGCCAGGCAATACGCCAGCAGCGCGAGCGGTTTGCCGCGCTGCAGCAGCGGTATGGCGGTGGCCGTGGCCGATCGATCGGCGTCGGACAGGCCGGCCAGCAGGTCGAGCCGCCCGAACGTGCGCAGGACAAAGCGCGCCCCCGCACCCGGGGACGCCAACGGCGCATCAGAAAACTCGGGACTCGCGTCGCCAAGGGGCGAGAGCGTCACAGGGACTGCACTCCACATTGATTGACCCCGAGACGCTCAGGTGACGGCGTCTCGGGGGCGTCTCACCAGCGCACCGCGATGCGCTGGCCTCCGGCCTATTCTACGGCCGGTTCAGCTGTTGGTCATAGTTCCGCTTCCCGCGCTTCATGTTGTACGCCCGCTGCATCTGGTATTTCGCATCCCGCTCATGCAGCTCGCCGCGCCGGTACTGCGCCTCGAGCGCCTCCAGATCCGCCAGCTGCTGCTGGAGCAGTGGCGCGTGCTCCGGCTCGGCGAGCAGCGGACTGGCCTCGAGCACCCGCCGCGCCTCCCGCATCGTGTCCCGCGCGCCATGCGAGTCGCCGCGCCGCTGCGCGGTGGCCGCCGCCTCCCGATGCCGGGCCGTGCGCGCCAGCAGCACCGCCGCCTCGACCTCCGGCACCACCAGATTCTGCATCGCCGCCGTCGCCGCGATGGGCAGCGTGAGTTCGCGATGCTCCACCCCCGCCGCCGTGCCGTCGCCGGTGATCACATCGGCGCGCACCACCAGCGTGGCCAGCGTGACGAGCGCATCGGGGGCACGATCGGCCGTCGCGCCGCGGGGCACGAACAGCTCAAAGAGCAGCGGCTTGGGCTCACTGGCATAGAGATCGCCCAGATCAAAGCGGAAGACATTCGCCGTGGGCGTCACCGGCCAGTCGGAGTGCACCAGCAGCATCTGCACCGACGGCTCCAGCGTGAGCGTCGCCGTCACTCCCTGCGCCGATACCGACAGCAGGTTCCCCAACTCCTCCGCAAAGACATCCTGCGACTGGTCCGGGCGCTCGATGTACCACGCGTTCCCCCCGCCGGCGTCGGCCATCGCGCGCAGCAGCGTATCGTCGTAGCCGTCGCCCACCCCCACCGTGCTGGTGGTGATCCCCTGCGCCCGCGCGGTCCGCGCCAGCCCGATGAGCAGATCGGGATCGGTGATCCCCTCATTCGCGTGGCCGTCGGTCAGCAGCACGACGCGCCGACTGCTCCCCGGTCCCGTGAGCAGTGCGGCGGCATCGGCCATCTGCTGCCGCCCGCGCAGCCAGCCACCACTGAGGTTGGTGCTGCCACGCGTCTCGAGCGCCCGCAGCAGCGCCGGCAATCCGCGCTGCTCCTGCACCGGCGCCATGGGACCGACTTCCTCCACCTCGCTGTCGAACGCCACGGCACCAACGACATCCTGCGGATGCAGCCGCTCCACCGCGCGAGCCGCCGCCTCCCGCACACAGTGCAGCGGCAGGCCGCCCATCGACCCGCTGCGGTCGAGGACGAGCGACAGGCCAATCGGCGGGCGCGCGGCGTTCGCCGGCACCTCGCCGGTGAGCGTCAGCAGCACACGCACCACCGTGCCGTCCTCGCCCGTGTGCGCCTGATGATCAATGGACATCGTGGTCTGCATGGCAATCTCCCGAATGAGTGAACATCCCGTCTGGGATGCCTCCATGATCGGGGGAGGGTCTGACAGTGCCGTTCGTCCCGGGGCCGGTGCGCCGCGCGCTGGCACTGTCAGCGCCACGGCGTACTTTCGGGTTATGTCTGGGTCTGCTGACGAACTGCCAATGCCGCCGGAATCGGCCGGGAGCGACAAGCTCCAGCGCTGGGTCGATCTCGTGACCGCGCTCCTCGCGCGCCGCCGTCCGGCCACCTTCGATGAACTGGCCGCCGATGTGCCGGCCTACGCGCTCCCCAAAGGCGCGCTGACCGACGACGACCGCAAGCGCCGTCGCGACAGCATCAAGCGCACCTTCGAACGCGACAAGGACGAACTGCGCGCCTTCGGCTTCCCCATCGATACCGATCCCGACGCGCTCGGCAACAGCGACGGCACGTACCTCCTCCGCAAGAAAGACTTCTATCTCCCCTTCCTGGCGCTCGTCGCGCCCGGGACCGGTCAGCAACCGCTCACGCGACCGCCGGTCCATTCCGTCGCGGAAGAGAATCGACGGCGTGCCGGCTCGGGCTACAGTGCCCTGGCGCTGCTCGCCTTCGAGCCCGACGAACTGCAGGCGGTCGTGGACGCCGCCGCCTGCGCCAGCGAACTGGGGGATGACACCCTGGCCCTCGAGGCCACCCGCGCGTTGCGCAAGCTGGCGTTCGACTTGCCCGTCAACACGCACGATGCCACCGGCGCGCCAACGCTGCACCCCGACGCCGCCCAACACGACACGGCGATCTTCCAGCAGCTGGCGAATGCGGTGCAGCGGCGCAAGCGCGTCACCATCCGCTATCGCGCCATGGAGCGCGATGAGGAGCGCGAGCGGGTCATCGACCCGTGGGGGCTCTTTTTCCTCAGTGGCCACTGGTACTGCGTGGCACGCGACCACGATGCCGACGCGCTGCGCAATTTCCGCCTCAATCGCATGCGGCGCGTAGCCATCAACGCCGGCAAGCCGCAGAGCGCCGACTTCACCGTGCCACCCACCTTCCGCCTGCGTGAGCATGCGGCCTCACGTCAGGCGTGGGAGCTCGGCGACGATACTCCGCTCGAGGTGGTCGTGCAGTTTCGCACCACCACCGGCGAGGCCCACGCCGCCAGCGCGCTCGGCGAAGCACTCCCTCCCACCGGAAATGGGCGCGAGCGCCGCCGCTTTGCCGTGCGACGCGAAGCGCCCTTCGTGCGCTGGCTGCTCGCCTTTGCCGGCGACGCCATTCCCGAAGCGCCCGCCACGATCGTCTTCCAACTGCATGCGGCGCTCGATCGCGTGGTCGAAAGTCTCGATCGCGCCGAGACGCGCGCGCAGGCGCTGGGCGACACACTCCTCGCGCCGCCGGCGCCCACACCACGCGCCGCCGCCAGACCCACCCGGCTCACCGACACGGCGCTCATGCAACTGCGCCGGCTGCTCGAGGTGCTGCCGCATCTCGCCGGGGGCGACGACGTCCCCATCGATGAGCTGCTGGCACGCACCGGGCTCCCCTTCGAAACGCTACGCGACGACGTCTACGCCCTCATCACACGCTACGACGATCCGGCCGGGTTTGTGGAAGGGGTGCAGCTCTACTTCACCAGCGAACACATGTCGGCGGTGACGGACGCGTTCCGGCGCCCCATGCGGCTCGTGGCCACCGAAGTGTGCGCCATTGCCCTGGGACTCTCGGTGCTCGCGCATCTGCGCCCGCCCGATGAGCGCGAGGTCATTGCGCGCGCCCGCACGCGACTGCGTGAGGTAATGGCCGCCATCGGCAACGATCCGCTGCTCGAAGGCATCGCCGCGACGCTGCACGACGGCGGCACCCTGGGCACGTTGCACATCGTGCGCACGGCGCTCGCGGCGCACGAGGTGCTCACGATCACGTACCACAAGCCCGAGGCGGCCAGCGCCGAGCCGCGCGACATCGAACCCTACGCGCTCGTCGCCAGTGGCGCGCGCCTGTACGTCGTGGCCCACTGCCGGCGCGCCGAGGCCCTGCGACTCTTCCGCGTCGATCGCATCCAGACCGCCGTGGCGACGGGCGAGCCGTTTACCCTCCCCAGCGATTTCTCGCTCGATCAGGTGCTCGAGCGGGGGAAGGCCTTCATGCAGGGCGCGCATGATCTGTTGATCGTGCGTTACGCCCCCACCATCGCCCGGTGGATCGCCGAACGCGAAGGCGTGGTCTGTGATGCCGACGGCTCACTCACGCTGTCGCATCCGCTCGCCGATCCGGCGTGGGCGCTGCGGCATGTAGCGCAGTATGCCGGCGATGCCGAACTGCTGGCGCCGGCCCCCCTGCGCACCCAGCTACGCGAACGCCTCGCGCAGTTGCGCGAGGCGTTGGCCACCGTGAGCTGAGGCGAACGGCCGGCGGGCGCGTCAGAGCGTCGGCTTGAGTGCCAGTACGCCTTTCACCACCTCGGCGGCGCGCTGCAAGGCGTTCATGAGCGTCGGGGCGGTGAAGGGCGCATCCACCAGCTCCGTCGCCCAGCGCACATCACCGTCGCGCACGAACACGTAGCCGTAGCTCAGGTACGTACCGTTCAGGCGGTTCATCAGCTCGAACAGATTGCCGCCGATCTCGTCCACCGGCATGACGCGCGACAGGATGCGCACCACGCCCGCATCCGGCTCGGCGGTCACGCGGAACGGCACGCCATCCACTTCGAGCAGATACACTTCGCCATCGCGACGCACATCCTCGTCGGCGGCGGCGATGCACGCCTCCTCGACCTGCGTGTCCACCGAACGGCTCAGCGCGCCCTCGAGCGGCATCGGCGGCGGCTCGGCGGGAATGCCCAGCCCGGGTAGCAGGATCGTGGGTCCGTCGGTCGCGAACGCGTAATACTGCAGCAGCGACGGATGGCGCACGTGAAAAACCGTGGCCAGCGTGCGCACCACCAGCAGCGCGGCATCCGCGTGCGGCACCGGCGCCGGCCACTGCATCGTCCAGCTTGGTGAGCCGTCGTCATCGTCGGTCTCCGCTTCCGCGTCGGCCTCGGCATCGCTGCCCAGATCCAGCACGGTGGAGGCATCGAACGGCGGCAGCGTCGGCGGCGTCCAGCCCAGGGCGCGCATCGTCTGCTCATCGCGCGCGGAGAGACGGTCATCCGACTCCAGATAGTTGTCGGTGACCGCCTCCAGCTTGAGCCCCCACGAGCCCTGCATCGCGATCTGCACGAAGCGATGTGCCTTCGGCTCCGACAGAATCAGCACCTGATCCGGTCCGAGCACGGGCACATGCTGCGCCAGCCGATCGGCAAATTCGCGCCACTCGGCCTTCAGGCGCGTGCCCTTCATCGGTGACGACGATCGTCCGTTCGGCTTCTTCATCCAACCTCCCCCGTGGGGCGTTCGCCGGCCCGCTCCACGCCCACATCGCGCGTCGCGTCCGTCGTACTGAAGGGTCGGCAGCGCAATCTCCCCTCGCTGTCGGGGTTCTCCCGGCAGCCGGACCGAAATTGGTGTTCCGGTCTGTCCCCGCCGCGCCGCCCTACTTGGGCTGTGGGACGACGCGCAGGTACGGGGTGACTTCCTGCCAACCATCGGGATACAACTGCTTGGCCTCGTCGTTCGATACCGATCCCGCGATGATCACCGACTCGCCCGGATTCCAGTTCGCCGGCGTCGCCACGCGATGCGCGCTGGTGAGCTGCAGCGAATCCACGGCGCGCAGGATCTCATCGAAGTTGCGCCCGGTGGTCATCGGGTAGATCAGGATCAGCTTGATCTTCTTGTCGGGGCCGATGATGTAGACGGTCCGTACCGTCTGATTATCGGCCGCCGTTCGTCCCTCACACGTCTCGCCGGCTTCTTCCGGCAGCATGTCGTAGAGTTTCGATACCGTGAGATCGGTATCACCGATCATCGGAAAGTGCGGCGTCGCGCCCTGAGTACGTGCGATGTCTACCACCCACGCATCGTGACGGTCCACCGGGTCCACGCTGAGCCCGATCACCTTCACACCACGCTTCGCAAACTCCGGTTCCAACTTCGCGACCTGTCCCAGCTCGGTCGTACACACCGGCGTGAAGTCCTTCGGGTGCGAAAAGATGATTCCCCACGAATTGCCAAGCCATTCGTGGAAACGGATGGGGCCGATCGTGGTCTGAGCGGTGAAGTCGGGAGCGAGTTGGCCGATACGCATGGAAAGAGGAGTTGAGGGACTGTGATAATGTACGCGCACGTAGATACCAGCGCAGTAAACCCAAGAACCCCGAACCCCAAAACACCAAACCCCAAACTGATCAGTTTGGGGTTTGGCGTCGAAGGTTTGGCGTTCCTGGGTCTACCGGCGGCGGTTACATCGCCGGCGCCATCAGATCCTGCAGCGCCTTCTTGAGCAGGTCGGCCTTCTTGCTGTCACAGCCCTTGGCCGCATCCGCCGCGGCGATCGCCGCGTTGAGCGCCGTGTTGCGCGCCGCGCCGCTCGCCTTCTCGGCCGCCGCGATCTGCGTGCGGAGCGTGCTCACCTGGCACGACTTGCGCTCGAGCTGGTCCGTGTAGGCCTTGGCCAGCGGGAAGCTGGGCGGCCACGAGATCTTGGGCTGGCCCTGCGCGTTGAGCTGGTCCCACTTCACCGTCTTGGCCGCGTCGATCTCGTTCTGCGTGAGATACTGGCTCGGCGTCAGGTCCACGATGTCCATGCCGCGCGCGATTTCCGAGCTGATGATCTGGCCGTTGTACCAGTACACCGACCATGAACCGCCGCTCACCATGCGCGACGCGTCCACCGGGCCACGGTCAAAGCTCGCGATTTCCTTCGGGTGCGCGCCGTCGGTCCAGTCGAACACCGAGATGCCGCCCTGGTACCAGCTCTGCACCATGATGTCGCGCCCCGGCACCGGAATCAGAGAGCCGTTGTGCGCCACGCAGTTTTCCTTGTCGGTCTGGTACGACGGGAGCTTGTAGTAGTTCTGGAACACCAGCTTCTTGTTCACGATCTTGAAGATCGCGTCGGCGCCCCACTCCATCTTGTCGCCGGCGCGGCACTTCGGGCCGCCGCCACCGCCCCACTCGTCGGAGAAGAGGAGCTGCGTGCCGTCGTTGTTGAACGTGGCCGAGTGCCAGTAGGCAAAGTTCGAGTCCGCCACGGCATCGAGACGCACCGGGTTCACCGGGTTGCTGATGTCGAGCAGCAGGCCATGGCCTTCGCACGCGCCGCCGGCGAGGCCGAGCGACGGATACACCGTGATGTCATGGCACTGCGACCGCTCGCTGAGCGGCGCGTTCGGGCCCGCATTGCCGGTCGGGTTGGCGAACATGCGGTTCACCGCCGTCTGCAGCAGCGGACGCGCCGCCGCCGAGTCGGCACCGTTGGCGAACGACGCGCCATGGCTCTTGGCCAGGCTGTCGAGCAGCGGGCGAACCAGCTGCGGCGGCGCCAGCATTTCGGCGCCGCTCTGCGGGTTCTTCACCACGAACCCACCACGCGCCTTCGCATCGGCCAGCTGCTGCGCCGCCGCCGCCTTGTCGGCGTCGGAGAGGCCGTGCGTCGGGTTCGCCGTCAGGCCGGCGAAGATGTTCGCGCGTCCCACGACCGCCGCCTTCGCGGGATCCTTGAGCGGCACCTTGATGATCTCGATGCGCAGACGCGACGAGTTCGGATCGTTGCCCGCCACATCACCGGCGCACCCTTCGAGCTCCTGCGCCGACCGGATCGCCGACGAACCGGAGACGTAGATGTAGATGTTCTCCTTGTCCTTCGGATCCTCGAGCACCGTGTGCGTGTGCGAGCCGCGGCACGTCTGCACGTTGGCGAGGAGCTTGGGCTCCTTGATGTTCGAGATGTCAAAGATGCGCACGCCACGCATGCGCTCCTTGCTCACCGCCTCGCGCACACCGCCCGGCTTGCAGTCGATGCGGCCGTTCTGCGCCTCGGCCGACATGAACATCAGGTTCTTGTACACCGACACGTCGTTCTGCGACGCCGGGCACTCGTAGGCCACCACCAGCTGCGGGCTCGAGGGGTTCGAGATGTCCCACACCACCGGGCCGTTGTAGTTGCCCTGAATGACGTACTTGCCCGTGAAGGCCAGGTCCGAGTTGGTGATGCCGAGGAACCCGTTCGGCGACTTCGCCTCGGCCAGGATCTTCATGTTCGACGTGTACTTCTCGGCGTCGAACAAACCGGCCTTGAGGTTGTTGCGCGGATCCGCCGCCGGATTCACCGCCGGCGTCGGCTCCGTCTTGGGCTTCGCCGACGAGCACGCGGCGACAAGCGCCAGCGAGGTCGCCGCCAGCAAACGCGAGTTAAAGGTCTTCATGTCCGAGGGAAAAAGTTGAGGAAACGCTCTACCACCTATGACCTACCACCTGGCACCTAAAGAACGGTCTGTCCGCCCGCTATCCCGGCGGCATCCATCCCTGCTCCAACATCATCGTCATCATGCGCTTGATCTCCGTGCTCTGATCCACTTCCACATCGTTCGCGAACTTGAACACGGTTTCGTCCTGCCCCGCGCCGTCGCTCGAGAAGAGCGTGCGCACCATCGTGACTGCGCCGCGATGATGCTGGATCATGTACGTGAGAAAGAGCTTGTCGAAATCGGCGCCGCGCGAGGCGTCGAGCGCCTTAAGCTGCTCGGCGTTGAGCATGCCGGGCATGCTCATCTGTCCCTGCGCGTTCATGCCGCCCATGTCATGCCCCATGTGCGACATGTCGTGCCCAGCCATGCCGGCCATGCCAGGCATGGTGACATTGCCGGCCGTATCGACCACGGGCGCCGGCTGCTTGCGATCCTGCAGCCACGTCTGCATCAGCTTGATCTCATCGCTCTGCGCATTGATGATGCGCGCGGTGAGCCGCTGCACCGCCGGGCTCGCGCCATGCGACACCGCCCAGCGCGAGATGGTGATGGCCTGCGCGTGGTGATGAATCATCCCCGACATGAAGTCGATGTCGGCCTTCGTGTACGGGTACCGAACGCTGTCGGCCTTCGCGCGCGCAATTGCGCCGGCCTCGCCGGACTGAAAACGGGGATCCTTCGGAGCTCCGCGGCCCGCACTGGCACAGGCGCCAAGGGCCAGCAGGCCCGCGCCAAGCAGGGGGGCCCGGAGCAGCATCGTGACTCGCATAAATCGCTCGGGGAGAATGGGCGAAAGCACTACGCTATAGATGCGGGAGACGCTGCGGAATACCTCCCCCGCATTGCAGGCGAGCTCAACCTTATCCGTGCACCAGGTACGCCTCGACCGACAGCAGATGCTTCTCGCCGGCCATGCGGACCACCGCCAGCAGCCGCTCCATCTTGGTGACCTCTTCCAGCTGCTCGTTCACGAACCACTGCAGGAAGTCCTGCGCGAGGTAGTCGTTCTCCCCCGCGGCCTGGTCCATCAGCGCCTTGATCTGCCCGGTCACCTCGATCTCCCAGGCCAGCGCCGCGGCCACCGCCGCCTCCGCCGACGGGAAGGTGTGGACCGGCTGCTTCACCGCCGGGATCGCCAGCTGGGCGCCAGTATCCACCACGTATTTGAGCAGCTTCTCGGCGTGCTCCTTCTCTTCCTCGGCTTGCTTGAAGAACAGCTTCGACAGCTGCTGCAGGTGCATCCGGTGGAAATGGGCCCCGATCTGGTAGTACTGCAGGCTCGCGCCCAGCTCGTTGCCGATCTGGGTATTGATGGCGGCCGCCAGGGCATCACTGATAAGCACAGGCATGACACGACTCCGGGTTGATAACGACGGGAGTGAGACACCCGAACGCTAGTGTGGGTTTTAGCTTGTGGCCATGTCCAACCGAGACGACGCCTTCACGCTCTTCGACCTCCGGGTCGAGGTCATCGCCACCGATCGTCCCATGGTGTGCAATCACCCCGCAGGCAGCTCGTTCACCCTCCGGGGCGAGAACCTCGAATTCCCCGCCGGCCAGACGTTCCCGCTCTACCCGCTGGCCGCCCTGCTCCCGCTCCTCCCTGCCAAGCAGCGCCCCACGCATCCAAACGACTGGATGACCACCGACGCCGAGATCGCCTGCCCCGATCCGCACTGCGGCGGCCGTTTTCGCATCACCCGCATCGGGACCACGGTGTTCCATCACGCCGACGTGACGCGCGTTCCGCTCCCGCCCGCCCCGGAGCTCGACACCGAGCTCGACGGCAGCGAACCGGGCTGACATGCACGTCCCGTCCCGCCCGCTCAACAACGGCGCCGCCGTCTCCCGCCTCATCAAGGGCGGCTGGCAGCTCGCCGGCGGCCACGGCAGCATCGAGCGCCGCGCCGCGATCGACGACATGATCGCCTTCGCCGACGCCGGCATCACCGCCTTCGACTGCGCCGACATCTACACCGGTGTCGAAGCGATGATCGGCGAGTTTCTCCGCGAGTGGCGCGAGCAACACGGCACCGCGGGCCCGGTGCGCGTCCACACCAAGTGCGTCCCCGATCGCGACGCCCTGGCCACGCTCACCCGCGCCGACATCACCCGCCTCATCGACCGCTCGCTCACGCGACTCGGCGTGGAGCAGCTTGACCTCGTGCAGTTCCACTGGTGGGACTACACCCACCCGCGCTGGCTCGACGCCGCCGTCTGGCTCCAGGAGCTCGCCACCGCCGGCAAGATCGCTGGCGTCGGTCTCACGAACTTCGACACCGCGCGCCTGCAGGCCATGCACGACGCCGGCGTCACGATCGTGAGTCACCAGGTGCAGATCTCCCTGCTCGATCGACGCGCCCTCGCCAGCATGGCGACGTGGTGCCAGCAGCATCAGGTCGCCCTGTTCTCCTACGGCACCCTCGCCGGGGGCTTCTTCCACGAGCGCTGGCTCAACGCGCCCGAGCCCCAGGAGCCGCAGGAGAATCGCAGCCTCACCAAGTACAAGCTCATCATCAATGAGTTCGGCGGCTGGGAAGCGTTTCAGTCGCTGCTGCAGACGCTGCACACGATTGCGCAGACGCACCACACGACGATTGGCGCGGTCGCCATTCGCAGCATCCTCGATGAGCCAGCGGTCACGAGCGTCATCGTCGGCGCCCGACACGCGCGCCACCTGCCACACACGCTGGCCGCGCTGTCTATCGAATTGTCCGCCGCCGATCGCGAAGCGATCCAGGCGCATCTGCACTCAGCGAAGGGCCCAACCGGCGAAGTCTACGCGCTGGAGCGCGATCCCCAGGGCGTACACGCCGGGATCATGAAGTACAACCTGAACCAGAGCAGTTAAACGAACCGCAGTGAGTCGGACCCTCAGAATTCCGAGCCCCGATCAGGCATCAGAATTCAGTCTCGGAAGCGGATGTCGGAAGTCCGTCCTCAGGATTCAGAGTCACACTCCCTGACCCTGAATCCCGAAGTCCGCCATCCGACCTCTGCGCCCGAGACCGAATTCCGATGCCCGATCAAGCACTGAGTTCGGAAATCCGATCAACCGCATCCGGGCGGATAAGCGCGACGCGCTGCAGCGCGTCGCCACTCGCCGACGCCACATAGGCCATCGCCGCGCCGCTCGCGTCCAGCGCGCGCCGCAGCTGCGTGAGCTCGCCGCACTGATACCGGTTGCACAGATTCGACCGCAATTCGCGCCGCAGCGTGCACCCCAGGCGCGCGTGGAACACGCACGAGTCCGCGTAGTGCTCCGCCGGCAGCGCCGCCACATACAGCGCCTCGATCGCGGCCGGGTTCTCCTCGTGCACGCCGAGGGTGACCCGCTGCGCCCGCACGCGCACCAGTGAATCGGCCTTGAGAAACGCGCGCGTGCCCCCCGACGTGCAGCAGTCGCCGCGGCAGGTCGAGCAGCCGCCCAGCACCATGTAGGCGGGGAGCCCGTCGTCGCGACTCATCGTTTCACCCGCGTCATCGCGCTCACTGGCCGCCTGCGCGCTCATGGCATCCAGATTGTCGCGCAGCGGCTGCGCAAACGACTCCGCGATCACGTCGCGCAGATGCGCCAGAAACGCCTCGCGCGCGCGGTCCGGCAACGGGACCAGCGCGCGCGTGTTGGCCGGCACCATCACCACCGGAACGTTGGCGCGGACCCCATGCGCCGCCGCGTGGGTGGCCGCGATCTGTTCCGCTTCTCCCTGCATGCGCGCGTTGCGCGCGCGTTGGGCCGCGATGGGGCCGAGCGACGAGGTCATCGCGCAACCTACTGCACGACTCAGCGTGAGAACACCGCCCCGTGCGGAATTCCCTTGGCCGACCCGCCGTGCGGCCACGTCTTGTTGTCCATGAAGAAACCCGGCGTTCCCGACGCCGGCTCACGGAAGCGCGTATCGAGCGCCAGCTGCCCCGTCTGTTCGTTGAACGTGAGCATCATGACGCGATGCTGCATGCCGGCGTAACCGGTCACGACGATCCGCTGATGATTCGGTTCCACACTGAGCCAGTGCGGCACGTCGTCTTTCCCGAACGCCACGCGCGACACCTCCTTGGGGTGCAGCGGGTCGCGGATATCCAGGCTCACCACCGCGCTGTACGCCGGGACCGTCACCACGTAGTAGTGCCCCACGATACTCGGGATCGCACAGTACGTCTTGGGCTTCTGCGGAAAGCTCGCCACCAGCTTGGCCGTCGGGTTGGGCGTATCGAGCCCGCTCACATGATAGAGCCCGCAGTTGAACGTGCTCACCAGCAGCGACTTGCCATCGGGCAACAGACGCGGCTCCGCCGTGAGCGCCCCTTCGTTGCCCCGCGGACCGTTCGGCAGCTTGAACGTCTTGAGCAGGGTGAGATCCGACAGCTTCCACAGCTGCACGTCGTTGATCTCGTCCTTCCCATCCATGTCGGTCGTGGTCGTGAACACCCGATCGATCGTGGGCATGATCGCCGCCGAGTACGGGCGCACGCGCGGATCGACGCCCGGTCCATTGGCGTTCGCCGTACGCACCACGGCGCCCGTATTCGTCAATTCGGCGAGTCCACCCGGGAGCGTCTTGCCATTCGCGTGGCGCATCTGGAAGGTGGCCAGCACGTTCCCATTCGCCAGACGAAGGAAGCTGTGCGGATGCATCATCCCCTGCACATCGCCGAACGTACGGAACAGGCTCGGCGCCGCCGGCGTCTTCAGGTCGAAGATGAACGTCTTGCCGCCATCGAAGCCGTTCGCGAACAGCCGCCCGTCAGCGGCCAGCTCGTGTTCGGTGTGATGCGGCCAGTTCGCGCGCCCGGGCACCGGCACCGTGGTGACCAGCTTGCCGTACGTCGGACTCTGCGGGGCCACATCCACCACCGCCAGAAAGTCGGGCAGCGTGGTATCGGCCGACGCCGTCCACAAATAGAGATAGCGGCTCGGCGCGGCCGGCTTGGCCTGCGCCCGCAGCGCAACCGGAGCGATGGCACAGGCAGCGAGGGCGGACGACAACAGGGTACGACGCAGCATCACGAACACGACCGGCGCTCCACAAGAAGGTCGCCTAAGCTAGACCCGCGCGGCCGCTCCGTCCATTAACGCCTGCGGTGACGCCCACGCCACCCGCAGCTCCGGCAGCACGCGGCCGTCGCTCGCCAGCTGCTCCACCGCTTCCACTTCCGCGCCGCCCACCCGTGCGTAGAAGCCGCGCGCCGGCGTGTTGTCGGTAAACACCCACAAATAGACGCCCGCATCCGGCGCGTACTGCATGCACCAGGTGGCCACCTCGTGCAGCAACCGCTTGCCCAGCCCGTGCCCCTGATACGTCGGCAGCACATGCAGGTTGTCCACGAGCGTCCCCCACTGCGCGTCGGCGTGCGGCCGCACGAACACGAACCCCGCCGGCGCGCCATCCACCCGCACGATCCACCCAAGGCCCACCCCGTCAGCCAGCTTCTCGCGCCACACCGCCGTCCGTTCGGCGACCAGATCACCATCGAGATAGTCGTCGCCCAGAATGCCGCGATACGCCCGGCGCCAACTCGTGGCGTGCAGCGAGGCAATCGTGGGGAGATCGTCGAGCGCCAACGCGTGCAGCGACACCATTGAGCTCACCGTGCGCCCAGCTCCCGGTACCACGCCGTCATCGCGCGCTCCACACTCGGCTTGCTCGCCATCCACTCGCCGAGCGCTGCTGGCACGGTGTACGCCGCCGCCACATCGGCCGCCGGCTTGCCCGCCGCATGCCCGGCGCGCGCCGCACCTTCGAGACTCTCGAGCAGCCCCACGTAGGTGCGCATGCCGTCGGCGGTGATGCGCGCCCCGTGCCCCGGCACCATCAGCGCCCCCTTCGCATCGAGGCGCGACGCCAGCGCGCGCACGCTCGCCGCGAGCTTGGTGGGCGTCGCGTCCACGAAGTTCGGGAACATGCGATACCACACGAGATCCCCACTCCAGTGCAGCGCCGCATCGTCGTCGTGTACCGCGAGATCGCTGCTCGTGTGCCCCGTGAACGGCTCCAGCGTGAGCACCCGATTGCCCAGGTCAATCCGCGTCGCGCCGCTCGTCGGCACCACCACCACATCGGCCAGCGCGTGCTCGAGCGCCGCGTCCTTGGCCGGCGCCACCGGCCCGCCACCCAACGCCTGCGCACGCGTCGGCGCCGTGGCATGCACGCGCGGCATCGCACCGCCATCTGCAAATCCCGCCACCCCCGACGCGTGATCCACATGGTAGTGCGTGAGCACCACGTGCGTCGGCCACCGCCCCGTGAGCGCCCGCGCCTGCTGCGCCAGCCACTCCGCGCCCGCCGTCTTGTAGAACCCTTCCACGACGACCACCCCACTGCGCCCGGCAATGATGCCGCCATTCGCAAACGTGGTGCGATCACCACCCAGCGGCGTGGAGATCAGCGCCCACGCATCCGCCCCAATCGCCTCAAGCCGCGCGAAGGGCGTGGTGGTCACCACCGGATCCTGCGGCGCCGTCCACGCCAATCGCGACCGCCGCGGCGCGCAGGCCGCGTTGAGGAAGACGTGCGCGGCGCAGCCGGCGGTCAGCTTTAGGAAGGTACGTCTGGAAGACATGCTGGATTTTAACTGCGTAGACGTGGGGCGCATACGTGGGGCGCATACGTACAGCGCATACGTCCAGCGGGCACCGCGGTGAGCGCGGTGAGCGCATCACGTATGCGCCCCACGTATGCGCTGTACGTATGCGCCCCCCGTATACGCAGTTCACCCCCCATCAGCCTCCCGCACCCGCCTCCCCGCCTCCTCCCAATCCACCACCGGCGCAACGCCCGCGTCGTCCAGCGCCAGCGACGCGAGCGCGCGCTCGATCACCGGTGCACCGAGTTCCGGCGGGAGCGCGCGACCAAAGGCGAGCTCGGCGCGGCGGCACACCCGTTCTTCATGCGCCGCATCGCCGTCGGCGACGCCGCCAAGGACGCGGGTACGGAAGGCATGGACGCGCGCGTGCACGCCTTCGTGAAGAATCGAGCTCGCCACCGGCGCGGCGGAGATGTCGCGGCGCGCGAGGAAGGTGAGTTCGGTGAGCACCGTACGCTCGCCCGGGAAGTACGCGCCGCGTGTGGCGAATCGTTCGACCTTGATCCCGCGGATGTCGCGCTGCAGATGCCGCAACCGCGCCGGCGCGTAGCGCTCGATCAGCGCGAGCGCCTCGTCGAGCCGCTCAAGCACCGCCTCATCGTCGATGTCGGCGCGCGTGTTGGTAAGACGAATCGGCACCCCGCGAAGCACCAGCGGTGGCGGCGCGTCGGGTCGGCGGAACAGGCGATCGAGAAAACCCATGGGTGAAGTCTACCCCGAACCGCCGAAACCGATCGGACACCCACCACCCACAACCAAAAACCCGATACCCACGACCAATCAGTTCAACACCACCCGCCGCCGCGCCGCCCGCACCAACAACAGCGTCCCCACCGTCAACCCGCCAAAGAACACCAGCAGGCTGGTCGACTCGAGCAGCAGCCACGGCTGCGTGAACAGGTTCCACTTGCCGGCGATCTCGAGCGGCGTCCAGGCCACGATCATCGCGCCGATCGCGTAGCGAATCGCCGGCCCCCAGCCGCGGTGCTGGTGCAGCCGCCAGAGTACAAAGAGGGTGCCCGAGATCGTCGCGAACATCGTGGCGGTCGTGAAGATGCCGTGCACGCCGAACACCACTTCGTCATACGCCCAGAGCAGCAGGAGATAGAAGCCCCACACCGTCGTGGCGTACTGCACCGCGCTGCGTGAGCCGTAGTTCTCAATGCGCCCCACGCCGGCGGTGACCTTGGCGCGCACGAAGAAGCGGCGCCACCAGATGGAGATCGGACAGCGCGAGCTCTCCTGCATCAGGAGATACGCCACCACCAGCACCATCAGCCCCCAGGTGTGCTTGAGGAGCACGTACTCGCCGTAGATCCCAGCGAGCTGCCCATCGATCACCCCCACGTTCTTCGCCACACCCAGCGCGCGCCCGGCGATGGTGAGCCCATACTCGACGCCGCCCGTCCAGAGCAGGTTGCCGGCGAACACCCCGGCGATCGTCTGCGCCGCATCGGTCTTCATGCGCGTCGTGCTCCACAGCAGAAGCAGACCGGCGACCGTGATCAGCAGCGTGGCCCACACCAGCGCCGGCGTCACCGGCAGCGTGCGGATCTCCACCGCCTTGCCCGCCTCGACGTCCGCGATCGCGCGCCGCAGCACCGCCTGATCCGCCGGCACCTTGGACTTCTTGAGCGCCGCCGCCAGTTCGTCGGCCATCGGCGAGTCGGCATACATCCGCGCCGTCATCCCCTGAGCGGGGGTGGGATGCTCGAGGCGCATCTCGATCGCGTTGACCACGACCATGGAGAGATGGGCCGAGCCCAGCATCAGGAGGATGAACAGCGCCGAGAGGACCGTGCGCACGATCGGCACGGAACGCCAGGAGGCCAGCGGCGACGCCGCGGCAGGCAGGGAGAGGGAAGCGCCCATGCCTGAGACATAGCCCATTCCAGTCGCCTCCGTAAGACTACGGAGGCACCAAGAGACACCTATCGGACCTCCGACCTCAGAATCCATCGGGCCTCGGAATTCGAGATCGGCCACGGATGTCCGAATTCAGTCGTCAGGATTCAGACGGCAACCGCCGTCGAATCCCGAGATCCGACCTCCGACCTCCGCGTCCGATCTCGAATTCCGAGGCCCGACGGATGCCGAGGTCTGACGTCCGATCAAGCGCGCCGCATCGCGGCGCGCTTGAGCAGGGCAATCTGCCCCCCATGCCAGATCCCGTGCTCGATCACCCCATCCAGCATCGTCGCCACCGAGTAGTCCTGCTCCGGCACCACGGCCAGCAGATCGGTCGGCTCGAGCTGCGCCGCGCGGGTCGCCAGTGCTCCATACGCGTCGCCTAAAGCAACGACATCACGAAGCCATATTTCAGGCAGAGCAGCGTCAGGAACGGCCGGCCAGTCCTCATCGGCCGGCGGATACGCCAACCGCTCGCCATCCAGTCGGGCCAGCGCGATTTCCGCCCACACCGTCATGTGCCGCACCAGCGCCCAGATGCTGTGCGCCCCCGCCACGTCGCTCCGGTGCGCCAGCGTGGCGTCGACCTCCTGCAGCACCTCCCGCAGCGACGCCCCATGCCACATCGGGCCGTCGAAGGTCCGGCGCAACCGGCCGGCCACATGCCGCACCGGATCGAACGCGAGATCGGTCATATAGAACACCTCCCTCTGACTGGAACGGCTTCGCCAAATCATCGCGCGCGTCGTAGCTTCGCGCATGAGCCCACGTCATCCCCTCGGCTGGCTCCTGCTGAGTGCGCTCGCGAGCCCCGCCGCCCAGGCGCAGCCGCGCCCCACGGCCCCGAGCGCCAAACGCGCGCTCGCCATCGAAGACTACTATCGCGTCCAGACCGCGGGCGCCCCGACGATCTCGCCCGATGGGCGCTGGGTCGCCTTCACCGTCTCGACCCGCATCGAGGAGACCAACGCCGAGCCCACGGAAGTGTGGCTCGCCGCGACCGATGGCACCGCGCCCCCGCGGCGCGTCTCGCCAGCGAACGTCTCGGCCAGTGCCCCCACGTGGCGTCGCGACACGCTCGAGCTCCGCGCCAACGGGCGCAGCTGGCGTCTCCTGCCCGGACGATCCGATAGCCTGACGCCCGTCGCACCAGCGGCAGCCGGCGGCGAGCTGCCGCTGCCGGCGCCGACCGGAACCCGCGTCGCCCTGCTCCGCGACGTGGCCGTCCCCGCCGCGGCCCCCGACACACGCACCCCCTTTGAGCAGCGCCACGACGCGCGCTTCAAAGGGCGGCAGTTCGACTGGCTCAACTTCCAACGCGACGGGGCCGTCTATCCCGTCCCCGATCGCACCAATCCGCGCCTCTTTCCCGCCCAGGAGCTCTGGCTCGTCAACGCGCCCGGCGCCGAGCCGCGTCGCCTCACCGCACTCGGCCTGCGCCCGCAAACCGTGCGCTGGAATCGCGCCGGCACCGCGCTCGTCTTCTCCGCCGACTCCGGGTATCGCGATGAACGCCGCTACGCTGCCGCGCAGGTCTACATCGCGCGCATCGACGGCACCGTCACGCGCCTGACGCCCGAGGCGGACTGCGATTGCGATGACCCCAGCTTCTCCCCCGACGGGCAGTGGGTGCTGTACACCAAGCAGATCACGACCAACGCGCTCATCGCGCGCAAAAGCGATCGCGGCAGCCCCACCGATCTCGCGCTGCGCCCCGCCACCGGTGGAACGGAACGCGTGCTCACCAGCGACTGGGATCTCATCCCCGAGAACCCGCGCTGGAGCGCCGACGGCCGCTTCATCTACTTCTCCGCGGCCATCGCCGGCGCCCAGCATCTCTTCCGCGTGGCCAGCACCGGTGGGCGCGTGGAACAGATCACCACCGGCACGCGCCGACTCACCACCATCTCGTTCGACAGCGCCTTCACGCGCATGGCGTATCTCGCCACCGCCATCGATGCGCCCCCCGAGGTGTTCGTCGCCGCCATCGATGGGACGCAGGAGCGGCGCCTCTCCACCGTCACCACGGCGCTCACGCGGGACGTCGCTCTCAGTACGGCCGATCGCCTGCAGTTCCCCAGCGCCGACGGCACGCCCATCGAAGGGTGGTTGCTCAAGCCCTTCGGCTACGATCCCACCAGGCGCTACCCGCTGGTGGTCAGCAATCACGGCGGCCCGCACTCGGCGGATGGCTATGCCTTCGACTTCAAGGCTCAGTATCTGGCGGCCAACGGCTACTTCGTCCTCAAGGTCAACTTCCGCAGCAGCACCGGCTACGGCGAACCCTTCCTCTGGGCCACGTGGGGCGCATGGGGCACGAAGGACGGACAGGATGTGATGGCCGGTGTGGACTACGCGATCGCGCACTATCCCATCGATCGCACGCAGGTCGCCACCATGGGCCACTCGTATGGCGGCTTCATGACCAACTGGCTCATCACGCAGTATCCCGATCGCTTCGCCGCCGCGATCCCCGGCGCCGGCATCGTGAACTGGGTGAGCGACTACGGCACCGCCGATATCGCCGTCACCAAGGAGACCGAGTTCTACGGCACGCCGTGGGACTCCACCGCGCGCGCGATCATGATCCGGCAGTCACCGCTCAGCTACGCCGGTCGCGTGCGCACGCCCACGCTGCTCATTCACGGCGAGATCGACGAGCGCGTCCCCTACTCCGAAGCCGAACAGTTCTTCGTGGCGCTCAAGAAGAACGGTGTCCCCGCCGCGATCATTCAGTACAAGGACATGCCGCACAGCATCAGCGGCTCGTGGAATCAGGTCCATCGCATGCTGCACGAGCGCGCGTGGCTCGATCAGTGGATGCGGAAGCCGACGCCGTAGACCACGCCTCCCTCCCCCCTCTTTCCTGACGTCTGGATGTCCATCTCGCCCACGCACTCGTCTCGACGTGATTTCCTCTCCACGTCACTGACGCTCACCGCCGGCGCCGCGCTCGCCCCACACGCGCTGCACGCCGAGGACGCTCCTCAACCCCCGGTCCTCCCCCCCGCCATCGCCGCCCTCAAGCCCATGAAGGACGGCGTCGTCCCCATCAGCGTGGACGAGCGCCGCGGCCGCCTCGAGAAGGCGCGGCGTCTCATGAAGGAGAACAAGATCGACGCCCTCATGCTCACCGGCGGCACGAGCATGATGTACTTCACCGGCATCAGCTGGGGCCTGAGCGAACGGCTCCTGGCCGCGATCATCCCCGCCACCGGCGCGCCCTTCCTCGTCACCCCCAAGTTCGAAGAAGAACGCGCGATGGAGCAGGCGCATCTGGGCCCGTTGGGCAAAGACGCCACCGTGTACGCGTGGGAAGAACACGAAAGCCCCTACGCCCTCATCGCGCAGGGGCTCAAGGCGCGCGGCCTGAGCACCGCCACCATCGGCGCCGAAGAAACGGTGCGCTTCGTCTTTGCCGACAACGCCGCGCACATCCCGAATGTCAAAGTCGTGAGCGGCACGCCCATCACCGCCGGCTGTCGCACCATCAAGGACGCGCACGAACTCGCCCTCATGCGCCACGCGAGCGCGGTCACGCTCAAGGCCTACGAAGCCGCGTACAAGTCCCTCAAGGAAGGGATGACGCAGAACGACTTCGCCGACCTCGTGCGCCTCGCGCACAAACAGCTCGGCTACACCGGCTCCGCCGGCGTGCAGGTCGGCAAGTACTCCGCGCTTCCGCACGGCAGCGCCACCCCGCAGGTCGTGCGCGAAGGGAGCATCCTGCTCATCGACGGCGGCTGCAGCGTCGAAGGCTACGCCAGCGACATCTCCCGCACCTTCGTGCTCGGCAAACCCACGCAGCGCATGAAGGATGTGTTCGAGATTGAACACCGTGCGCAGACGGCTGCCGTGAAGACCGCCCGCCCCGGCCTCCCCTGCGAAGCCGTCGACGCGGCCGCACGCAAGGTCATCGTCGACGCCGGCTTCGGCCCCGACTACAAGTATTTCAGCCACCGCGTCGGCCACGGCATGGGCATGGACGGCCACGAGTGGCCGTACCTGGTGAAGGGCAACACACTGCCCCTCAAGCCCGGCATGGTCTTCAGCGACGAGCCCGGGATCTACATCCCGGGTGAATTCGGCATTCGCCTCGAAGACGACATGGTGATCACGGAAGCCGGCGCCGAGCTCTTCACGCCGCAAAGCGAAAGCCTGGAAAAACCCTTCTAACCCAGTACAACCCAAAACCCAGAACCACCCACAACCCATGACCAAAAACCTGAAACCCAGAACCGATCAGTTCTGGGTTTCGGGTTTTTGGTCATGGGTTGTGGGTTGTTTTGGGTTGCCCTCCAGCACCCCCTCGATCACCTCGCACGCCGCCGCCGCTCCGTCCTCCGCGCGCACTTGCTCCGCCACGCGCGCGGCCGCCTCGGAGTAGGAGCGCATGCCGAGCAGCACCTCCAGCTCACGCGCCGCCCGCCGCGGCGTGTAGCGGTTGGGGTACAGCGTGCGCGCCACGCCCAGGCGCTCGAGGCGCCACGCATTGTCGGGTTGATCGTTTGCGAAGGGCACGGCCAGAATGGGGACGCCCGCGTGCAGCGCGGTGCCCACGGTGCCAATGCCGCACTGCTGCACCACCGCCGCCGCGCGCGGAAAGAGCAGCGAGTGCGGCGCCGACTCCACCACCATCACATCAGGCGCGGCGTCGCCCGCCTCGCGCGCCGCACGCGCTGCCAGCGACGCAGTCCGCTGGCGCCCCGCCAGCAGCACAGCGCGACGGCCAAGTCGTCGCGCGGCGGCGAGGCTGTGTTCGTAGAACGTCCCCGCCACTTCCACCGCCGATGAGCCGAGTGTGAACACGATCGGTGGCGGGCCCGCCGCGAGAAACGTCTCGAGCGCCGGCGTGAGCGCCGCGCCGTGCGCCACGTCGTAGCGCACTTGCCCCGTGATCGTGACGTTCGGCGGCCAGTCCGGCTGCGGCGAGGCCAGCACCCGCGAGAACATCGCGAGCACACCCGACGGCGCGTGCGATCCCTCGAACACCGGATGTGCACCACGCGGTAACCCCAACGACGCGCGCAGCTCGTACACCGGCGTGACCCACTTGTCGGCGACCAGTCGCGCGCCGCCCGCCATCCAGTCCGCAAAGCGCGCGAGCCGATCGTAACCCAGATACCGCAGCCACGGCGCCACCGGCGGAATCACCGGCTCGTATGCCGACAGGAACGACAGCGGTGCCAGCACCGTGGACACCCAGCGCACCCCCGTCTTCGCCACCGCGATCGGCGCCGCCGGAACACCGGGGTGGCTGATCAGCAGGTCCGCATCGTCGGCCAACTCACGCAACGTGGCGTACTGCTGCGCCAGCGCCGGCATCAGCACCTCGCGGAAGATCACCTCCGCCCCGCGCCGCGGATCCATCACCCGCCGCACCATCGCCGCGTCCTTCTCCGGATCCGCATCCGGCTCGAGCCCCACGAACGCAAACCCCAGCGCTTCGCATACAGCGCGATAGTACGGCGGCAACGCCAGCACCGGCACATGCCCCCGCGCGCGCAGGGCAGTGGCAAGGCCAAGCATGGGATTCAGGTCCCCGAAGGACCCCCAGGAGCACAGGACGATACGAGACACGCCAGAAGATAGAAGCCAAAAACCCAAGAACCCCAAACCCTAAAACCCCGAACCCCAAACTGATCAGTTTGGGGTTCGGGGTCATAAGGTTTGGGGTTGGCGGGTTACTTCCCTGACGTCGCCCACGCCGTGTACCACAGATCCCGCAGCATTTCCGCTCCCGCCGCCAGCCGCGCCACCGCGAACGCCTTCTGCTCCGGCGTCGCCTGCTCGGGCGCAAACTGCATCTTGCCGTCGAGCTGATACAACTCCTCGAGGTGGCTGTACGACTCCTTGAGATACGCCAGCACCGCCGGCCGCAGCGCGGGGAACGTCTGCGGCGCGTGCGTCATCGCGGCCTTCACATCGGGCGCCTTGATGTGCGCCTGCACGAACGCCGACTCGAAGCGGTAGTGGAAGCGATTGTCGGTCGTGTACCCCTTCGGGTTGTCGCCGACCCAGCCGTTGTGATGCTTCGTGGTGTGATGCGGGTTCGAGCCATCCGCCACGTAGTGGCCGAGCAGGCCGGCGTCATCGATGATACGCGCTTCGATCCACTTCCGCACCGAATCGTTGGGCGCGATGCGCCACAGACGGAAGTCTTCACGCAGCTTGGACGTGTGCTCGAGAATCGTGTACGGCAGGAGCCCCATCTTGTCGGCGCCCACGCCGAGTGGGCGGAGCGAATCGGAGAAGGCCCAGCGATGCGGCGCGGCGAGTGCCTTGTCGAGCGCGCCCAGATCGATGAGATCCATATCGATGTAATGATCCGGGCTCGTCCCACCATTGAGCGCCGGCTCGAGCTGCGACTCGGCGCGATCCTTCCAGCGATCGGGCTCCGGATTGAGATAGCTCAGCTGTTCCGCCGCATCGCGGAAGAACTTCGGCATGTCGGCCGGCAGCGCTTGCGCTGCGGTGAGGCCGATGATGCGATGCCCCGCATCACCCCACGCGTTGAGCGTAGCGGGAAGGGCGAGCAGGGCCGCGGCAAGCGTGCCACGGAGCAAGCGGGAGCGTGTGATGGCGTGCATGCCGGAACATAGCAAGGCCGCGAGAGCCCCGCGCCTCCGACGCCCGTCCCTTGTGTCGGCGAGCCCAACCGCGATATTCGCGCGATGCGCTTTCCTGTCGTGCTCGCCGTCCTGCTCCTGCCCCTCGCCGCCTGCGGCGACAGTAGCCTGAGCGTCCCGAAGACGCTCGAAGCCGCCCACGTGGACGTGGCGCGCGTCAAACCCGAACTGACCCGGTACGGCGCCGACTCCCGCCTCGGCGCCGTCTGGGGGCTCGCCCAGGGCCCCGCCGATACCGGCATGCTCGCCGTCGGCGACGCGTTCTGCCGCATCGCCTCCACCGACGCCACCGCTGAATGCTTCCCGTCGCCAGTCGCGATGGAATCGGTGCACGCCATCATCAACGACAGCGGTCACGTCGCCGGCGTCGTGGTGAGCGGCCAGTTCGGCAAACCCAGCGCCGCGCGTCTCTCCCCCACCGGTGAACTCGTGTGGCGCTACGACGGCGACGTGCGCAACATGGGCTCCATCGCCATCGCCGATCTCGCCGACGGCCCCGCCGTGATCGTCTCCGGCAGCGACAGTATCGCCATCCTCGACTTCGCCACCGGCAAGATCAAAAGCCGCCGCACCAAGGGCCGCGCCCTCCTCGGCGCCAACTGGATCGGCGGCAGCACGCGCGAATACCTCCTCGGCACGAGCGACAGCACCTTCAACCTCATCGGCCCCAGCGGCAGCACGCTCGCCGCGCTCACGCTGCCCACCGGCAGCTGGATCGAGCCGGTGATGACGCCTGTCGTCGCCGCGAACGAGCGCCCGTATCTCGTGAGCTCCGCCGGCACCACGATCAGCGTGTACGACTCGCTCCTCGCACCGGTACGCACCTTTCAGGCGCCCGCGCTCGTCGCCCCACTGCACGTCGTCGCCGCCGCCTTTCTGACGAACGACCCCAAGGGCCCCTTCGCCGCGGTCTACAACGCCGCCAACAACTGGCACCGCAGCGTCCTCTGCGTCTTCGGCAGCGACGGCAGCGTGGCCTACGCCGAAGTGCTCGAAGACGACCACCACGTCCTCCGCCCACGCCCGGACCCCACCGGTCTCACGTTCCTGCTCGGCGGGCGTGGGGTGGTGTGGCAATACCGCTTCCCCATCGGCTTGTAAAAACCCAGAACCCACAACCAAAAACCCGGAACCCAGAACTGATCAGTTCTGGGTTCCGGGTTTTTGGTGGTGGGTCGTGGGTTGTTTCGGGTTCTGGGTTGTTGCGGGTTTCGCTTAGCCGGCTACCTGCGCCGACGCCACATCCCAATTGATCCGCCCCAGCACCGCGTCGAGGTAATCCGCGCGCCGGTTCTGGTACTTGAGATAGTACGCATGCTCCCACACATCGATCCCCACGATCGGGAGCTCGCCTTCGAGCAGCGGCGAATCCTGATTCGGCAGCCCGCGAATCGCGAGCCGGTTCGTGGCCGTCTTCACCAGCCACGCCCAGCCGCTGCCGAACTGCCCCGTGCCGGCCGCCTTGAGCTGTGCCTTGAGCGCGTCGAGCGATTCGAACTCGCGCTTCACCATCTCCGCCAACCGCCCCGTCGGCGCCGTGGCGCCACCGGGCGAGAGCAGCTTCCAAAAGAGCGCGTGATTCGCATGCCCGCCGCCATTGTTGCGAATGGCCGTCTGCACGGCCGGCGGCACGCGATGCAACCCGAGCAACAGCTGCCCCAGCGTGCGGTCATGCAGCGTGGGCTGATTCTCGAGCGCCTTGTTGAGATTCGTCACGTACGTCGCGTGATGCTTGTCGTGATGAATCCCCATCGTCTGCGCGTCCACCGCCGGCTCCACCGCCGTGGCGGCATAACCGAGGTCAGGCAGCACGAACGGATACTTCTGGTCCAGCACCGCATCCGGGCCGGGCACGACGTTCGAGAAAAGTGATCGCATCATGAGAAAGTAATCCCCAAATGTCCCCTCCGTTGCTCCGCATCGCCGCTGCTCCGCATGGCAGGTACAGCGAAGCCGGACGAATCGCTGGGCCTGCACCGCGGAGGGGCGGTGGAGCGGAGGAACGGAGAACGTGCGGTGCTAGTACCGCGGCAGATACCGATCCATCTCCCAGCGTGTCACCTGCTGGTTGTACTCCTCCCACTCCGCACGCTTGGCCGCCAGGAACTGCTGCGTGATGTGCTCCCCCAGCGCCGCGCAGATCACATCGTCCTTCTCGAGCTCGTCGCACGCTTCCGACAGTGACGTCGGGAGGTCGTCAATGCGCAGCCGGCGGCGCTCCCGGTACGACAGCTCCCAGATGTTCGTGTTCACCGGTTCGCGCCAGTCCGCCTCGGTGGCCAGCCCATCCAGGCCGGCGGCGAGCATCACCGTGAGCGCCAGGTACGGATTCGCCGACGGGTCCGGCGTACGCAACTCGAGCCGTGTCCCCGACCCGCGGCGCTCCGGCACGCGGATCATCGGCGACCGGTTCCGCATGCTCCACGCCACGTTCACCGGCGCCTCAAAGCCCGGCACCAGCCGCTTGTACGAATTCACCAGCGGATTGGTGACCGCCGTCATCCCGCGCGCGTGGCGCAGCAGGCCGCCGATGTAGTGCAGCGCCGTCTTGCTCAGTGCCCATTCGCGCTGCGGGTCCCAGAACGCGTTCTGCCCATTGGCGAAGAGGCTCTGATGCGTGTGCATGCCGCTGCCGTTCTGTCCGAACACCGGCTTGGGCATGAACGACGCATACAACCCGAACTGCCGCGCGACCTGCTTCACGACGAAGCGGAACGTCGCGATGTTGTCGGCCGTGCGCAGCGCATCGGCGTAGCGGAAGTCGATCTCATGCTGCCCGTGCGCCACTTCGTGATGCGCCGCTTCCACTTCAAAGCCCATCTGCTCGAGCGCATCGACAATTGCGCGCCGCGCATCTTCGCCCTGATCCATCGGCGCGAGATCGAAGTAGCCGCCGCTGTCGTGCGTGTCGGTCGCGGGCCGGCCATCGGCGGTGGGCTTGAAGAGGAAGAACTCCGCTTCCATCCCCGCGTTCATCACGTAGCCCTGGGCCTTCGCGAGCCCCAGCTGCTTCTTGAGCGCGCCGCGCGGATCGCCCGCAAACGGCGACCCATCGGGCATCGTGATATCGCAGATCAGCCGCCCCACCCGCGCCGCCGGATCGCCCCACGGAAAGATCTGGAACGTGCTCAGATCCGGCGCGAGCAGCATGTCCGACTCTTCCACGCGCACAAAGCCCGCGATGCTCGAGCCGTCGAACATGATGTCGCCCTTGAGCGCCTTCCTGAACTGCGACGACGGAATCTCGACGTTTTTGATGACGCCCAGAATGTCCGTGAACTGCAGGCGAAGGAATCGCACCTGCTGCGCTTCGGCCAACTCCAGAATGTCGGCCGTCGAGGCACCCTCGAGATTGGCAGGAACGAGCGAGCGACTGGGAGTAGGCACAGGGAGAGGGCTGAGTGTTCCGAGACGCTTGTATTGTAGTACCTTCCGCCTGCCATGACCGACACAGCCCCGGCCCCCAAGTTCTGCAGCGAGTGCGGCGCCCCCCTCTCGCCCACCGCCAAGTTCTGCCACGCCTGCGGCCACCAAGTAGGCGCCGCAGCCCCCGCAGTCCCAGCTCCCGCAGTCCCAGCTTCCGCCGTACAGGCTTCCGCAGTTGAAGACGAGGACACCGCCCCCCCCGCCCCCCTCGTCACCCGCGCCAAGTCCTCCGCCACCGCCCTCCCCTGGCTCCTGGGCCTCGCCGGCCTCATCGCCGGCTCCGCCTACCTCGCCACCACCCAGCCCAAGCCAAGCGAAGCCGCCGCCCCCCCAGGCATGGCAGCCCCCTTCGCCAACGGCGGCAGCGGCGCCGCCCCCCCCGACATCGCCAACATGTCGCCCAACGAGCGCGCCAACCGCCTCTACGGTCGCATCATGGCGTACGTCCAGGCCGGCAAGGCCGACTCGGCGGCCTTCTTCGCCCCCATGGCCCTCGCCGCGCACGAGATGCTCGAAACCAAGAGCATCGACGAGCGCTACCACCTCGGCCAGATCAACGAGATGCTCGGCAATGCGGCCGTCGCCGCCGCCCACGCCGACACCATCCTCAAGGCCGAGCCCGAGAACCTGCTGGGGCTCATGCTCGCGACCCATGCGGCCCGCCTCGCCAACAAGGCGGCCGACATCAAGACGTTCGACGCGCTCTTCCTGAAGGTGCTGGACGCCCAGCTCGCCACGAAGAAGCCGGAGTACGACATGCACAAGGCGGAAATCGACCGCACCGCCGCCGAGGCCCGGGGCGGCAAGTAAGCCGCCCCACCGGTTGGCGCCCCCGTCCAATCGCAGGGACGAACCGCCAGGCCGGCCATCAGCAAAAACCCTGATTGCCGGCACTTGGCCCGCGCGGTAGGGTCTATCAACTGGGAAGACCAGCCCGGGCCGCGTGCGCGACGTCGTGTGCCCCCGGTGCGTCAATTCCGGGGACCCCTGTCGGGAGCACGTGACCGAACCGCGACAGTATCGCGAGCGCTCTGGCCATCGACTGGCCGAATTGGTACGCGCCCAGCAACAGCTGGCGCGGCAGCTCGCGCACGCCACCGTGGGCGATGGGCTGGCCCGCGCCGTGGCCGACGCGGCCATGCTCGTCTTCCCCTGCCACGTCGCCGAGCTCTATCGGTTCCGCGGGGAGCGCATCGATCGCGTCGTACGCGTCGGCACCCCACTCGACCCCGCGGACGCCGACACGCTCGATCTCGAGCTGGTCCGTGCCGTGGGCGACAGCGGTGTCGCCCACATGGCCACGCGGCTCACCCCGCATCCCGACGCCCCCGCCGGCACCACCGAGCTCTGCGCTCCGGTGCGCGACATGCGCCACGGCGCCGGCGTGCTGCGCCTCGTCGCCTCCCCCGGGCATGCCTTCGACGGCGAAGATCTCTTTCTCGTGGCCGTCCTCACCGGCCACGCCGCCACCGCCGCCGAAGCCGCGCGCCTCGTCACCGCGCAACGCCGCCAACGCCGCCGCGCCGAACTCTCGGCGGCGCTCGGGCGCGTCGCCATTCACGCCACGCAGCTCGTGCCCGGCGCGCAGCAGCTCCTCGATGTGCTCGCGCGCGCGCTCCCCGTGCGCGGCCTCGCCCTCGGCGTAAGTCGCGCCCGCGACGGCCACCTCGAATACATCGCCGCCAACGGCGCGCTCGAATACTATGTGGGCGTCGAGCAGCCCCCCGAGACGAGCGATCCACTCCGCGTCCTCTCGCTGGCGTCGCGCGGTCATCAAATCGGCGAACTCCGCGTCCTCGCGAGCGACACGAGCCTGCGTACCCTCAAACGCCTCGGCCGTGCGCTGGAGTACGTGGCCACGCCCCTCACGCTCTCCCTCGACGCCATGCTGCTCGACGAGGAAGAACGCTTCGCGCGTGAACGCGAGCATCTCCTCGCCACCGGCCTCACCACGATCAATCACCCGATCTTCATTCTCGATCAGAGCGGCATCCGCTACGCCAACCCCGCCACCGCGCGCGAATACGGGTGGACGCAGCCGGAGCTCATGGAAATGAAGTTCGAGGATCTCGTCGTGGGCGCCGACACGCGCGAAGGGCTCGACGCCGGCTCCGGCATTGTCGAAGCCGGCGTGCGCATCTCGCACGACATCCATCGCCGCAAGAACGGCGCGGAGTTCCCTGCCGCCGTAAGCATTGCGCCACTCCGCGGGCACACTGGCGATATCCTCGGCCAGGTCGTCAGCGTGCGCGATGTGTCGCAGGACCGGCACGTCGAAGAACAGCTGCGCCACACCGAAAAGATGGTCGCGCTCGGCGAACTCGTCGCTGGCGTCGCGCACGAGATCAACAATCCGCTGACCGGCATTTCGGCGTTCGCGCAGATCCTGCTCGAAGAAGAGCTGGGCGAGGAACAGCGCGAAAGCGTGCAGCTCATCAAGCAGGAAAGCGATCGCGCCAAGGGCGTCATTCGCGACCTGCTCCTCTTTGCGCGCAAGACCGATCGCGGCTTCGGGCCGGTGGATGTGAACGCCATGCTGCAACAGGTCGTGCGCCTCCGCACGTATCCGCTGCGGCAGGCCGGCGTGAAGGTGACGCTCGAGCTCGATCCCAATGCCCCCAAGGTCAGCGGCGACGAGCAGAAGTTGCAGCAGGTGCTGCTCAACATGATCAGCAACGCCGAATTCGCCATGCAGGGCCGTCTCGAGCGGGTGCTCACGCTCTCCACGCGCACGAGTGGCGATCAGGTGCACATCCTCGCGCACGACACCGGCCGCGGCATGAGCGCCGAGGTCAAGCGCCGCATCTTCGAGCCGTTCTTCAGTACCAAACCCGCGGGTCTCGGCACCGGTCTCGGGCTCAGTGTGAGCTACGGCATCGTGCACGCCCACGGCGGCAGCATTAGCGTAGAGTCGGAGCCCGACGTCGGCACGACCTTCCAGCTCAACTTGCCGGTGCTTGCCAGCACGCCTGCGTTCGTCGAATCGCCCTCATGACTGCCACTGCCCCCACCCCCGAATCCGTCCGCGCCATCGAAGCGGCCGGCGCCGCGCTCGTCACCGACACGCTGCGGCGAATCCTCGTGGTCGACGACGAAAGCACCATCCGCCTCGCCCTGAGCCGGTTCCTCAAGAGCCGCGGCTACACCGTGGATCTGGCCGACTCCGGCGAAAGCGCCCTCGAACAGCTGGGCCGCGAGCAGTACGCGCTCATGCTCTGCGACCTGCGCATGCCCGGCCTCTCCGGCCTCGAAGTCGTGCCGCGCGCGCTCCATGCCGACGAAAACCTCGGCATCATCATGCTCACGGCCGTCAACGACGCCGCCAGCGCCACCGAAGCGCTGGGGAGCGGCGCTTTTGATTATCTCACGAAGCCCGTCGAACTCCCCGACCTGCAGAACGCCGTGGAGCGCGCCCTCGAGCGCCGCACCCGCACGCTCGAACGGAAGAGCATCGACCGTCTCATTCGTGAAGAAGTCGCCATCCGCACCGCGCAGCTCGAGCGCGAAAAGGCAGCCCTGCGCGACCTCACGGTGAGCGTGGCCGACTCGCTCATCAACGCGATGGAAGCCAAGGACCTCTACCTCCGCGGCCACTCCCACCGCGTCGCCGAACTCGGCGCCGCCATCGCCCAGGAACTCGGCCTCGACCCGCACACGCAGGAGCGCGTGCACCTCGCCGGCCGCCTGCACGACGTCGGCAAGATCGGCATCAGCGAAGCGGTGCTCAACAAGAACGGCCCCCTCACCGCCGAAGAGTTCGCCCACGTAAAGGACCACGTGAAGATCGGCCTCGACATCCTCCAGCCCCTGAGCCACCTGGGCGAGGTCCTGCACTACGTCCGCGACCACCACGAACACTGGGACGGCAGCGGCTACCCCTACGGCCGCGCCGGCGAGGACATCACCTTGGGCGGCCGCATCCTCACCGCCGCCGACGCCTTCGACGCCCTCACCAGCAAGCGCGCCTATCGCGATCCCATGACCGCGCAAACCACGCTGGATTACCTGCGCGGGCAGGTGAACAAGCTGGTGGATGGGCGGGTGTATGCCGCGCTGGCCGCCGTCATCGCCGAGGGAAGGGTCGAGGGCGTCCCCCGCCTCTAACCCCGCAGGGTCGGACCTCAGACCTCAGCCAAAGTCGGGCATCGGAATTCAAGATCGGTCGCCGACTTCCGAAGTCCGACCTCAGAAGTCAGCGCCCGATCTCGAGGTCCGAAACCGGACGTCAACCGAGGTCCGAAGCCCGATCTCATCCGGCGTCCCAAGCCCGATCGTAAATCTGGACCTCGTTGAGGGAACTTGACTCTTGGCCCCGGTCCTAGTAATAGCAGGCTGTTGAGTGCGAGTCCTTTCGCACACCCTCACTAACTGCTGGTACGGAGGCGGTCATGCCGCGTGGCGACGAGTTGGAAAAGCTCCATCTGATCGATGATGACATGGACGATCTGGGGGGCTACGGTTCGTCGTACGACGACGATGACGAGGATGACGGCTACGGCATCAATTCGGACGAAGGCGACTCCCTCTGGGACAGCACCGACGACGATGATGACGACGACGAAGACGACGACGAGATCGACGGCTTCGACGACGACGGCCTGATGGGCGACGACGACGATGACGACGACCTCTTCGGTCGCCCCATCGTGCGCCGCGGCCCCGGCCGTCCGCCCAAGAACCCGGGTGCCCCCAAGCCCGTGAAGAAGCCCAAGGCCGAAAAGCCCGCCCCCGCCGCGCCGGCGGAGCCGGCCGCGCCCGCCGCGGTTGCCGAGGTTCCAGCTCCCGCAGTTCCAGCTTCCGAAGTAAAGGCTTCCGCCCCTAAGGCGGCCAAGGCGCCGAAGGCGCCAAAGGCCGCCAAGCCCGAGCCCGCCCCCAAGGCCGAAAAGCCCGCGCCCAAGGCCGAGAAGAAGGCTGCCCCGGCCAAGGCTCCAGCCAAGGCTGCCAAGGCTCCCGCAAAGGCTCCGGCCAAGGCGCCCGCCAAGGCCGCCAAGAAGGCTGCGCCGGCCAAGAAGGCGGCCCCCGCCAAGAAGGCCGCCAAGCCCGCTCCCAAGAAGGCCGCCAAGCCGGCGCCCAAGAAGGCTGCCCCCAAGAAGGCCGCCAAGCCGGTGAAGAAGGCCGCGAAGCCCGCGCCCAAGAAGGCCGCCAAGCCGGCCAAGAAGGCGCCCGCCAAGAAGCCCGCCGCCAGGAAGCCCGCTCCCAAGAAGCCGGCGAAAAAGGCCGCGAAGCGGAAGTAACCACGGGTGAACATCACCACCGAGCAGCCGCCGTTCTCGCGGCGGCTGCTCGACTCGCTCCCCTTCACGATCTGGTCGGTCGACCTCGACGGCCGGATCACCGCAGCGAACAGCACCTGGTCTCGGTTCGCCGAGGATAACGGAGCACCCGGCATCGCGTCCGAAGACGCGGTGATCGGGTGCTCAGTGTTCTCGAGCGTCGCCGACGACGCCTCGCGCTCGCAGATCGAGCGCGCCATGACCCTCCTTCGGGAGCGGCAGACCTCCCTCGTGCGCTGGGAGTTCCCCTGCAACTCCCCCACCGAGGAGCGGGTCTTCCTCATGCAGGTCACCGCCATCGAGACCGATGGCGACATCACCGGCTTCGTCTTCAGCACCGTCGACATCACGCCGAGCCATCGCTCGCGTGAAGCACTCATCGCCACCGGCATCGCCCTCGCCGAAGCGATCGCGCTCGACCGCGTCTACGCCGAAGTCGCGCAGCAGCTCCGCCGCGCCGTGCCCTCCACCGGCTTCGTCATCGCACTCGTCGACGACGAAACCGGCCAGATGTCCATCACGCATCGCCAGGGCTACGGCGACCGCGACACCGAAGATCTCGAGCGGCAGCTCCTCCCCATCTGGCTCGACGCGCTCGCCGGCAGCCAGGTCGTGCGCGTCCCCACGTACGACGGCCTGGAGCTCACCGCGCCGCTCATGAGTGCGGACGCCGTGCTGGGGGCGCTCACGCTGTATGCGCTCCCCATCGAGACCGATCAGGCGCTCGAAGAAGCCGAGCGGGTCGTGGCGGTTATTGCTGCGCAGACGGCCGTTGCCATCGAGCGCGCCTGGCTCGTGCACCGCGTGGAGAGCAAGCGCCGCCTCGAGGCTATTGGTGAAGTGGCGGCCGGTGTCGCGCACGAACTGCGCAACCCGCTCTTCGGCATCTCGAGCGCCGCGCAGCTCATGAAGTACCGCTTCAAGGACGATCCCGTCGTCGACAAGAACGTCGGGCGCATCCTGCGTGAGGTGGAGCGGCTCAACAAGATGGTCACCAGCCTCCTCGAGTTCGGCCGCCCCAACGCCGTGCATCTCCAGGCCGGCGACCCCGAGCAGGTGTGGGACGATATCCTCGAGGGCGAGCGCGCCATTCTCGACGCCAAGCACCTCGTGCTCCGGCGCACGCGCCCCGAGCACCCCGTGCACTGCATGCTCGACGCGAACCAGCTCGGGCAGGTGTGCCGCAACATCCTCGTGAACGCCTGCGACCACGCCCCCGAGGGGAGCGAGATCATCCTGGTCGGCCACGCGCTCCCGAATGGCGGCTGGCGCTCGCGCCTCACCAACGGCGGCCCCGCGATCCCGCCCGAGGTGCTCCCGCACGTCTTCGAGTTCTTCTACTCCACCAAGGCGAGCGGCTCCGGCATCGGCCTGGCCCTCTGCCAGCGCATCATGGACGAACGCGGCGGCGTCATCGGCATCGACAGCTCCCCCGAGCACGGCACCACGCTGACGCTCACGCTGCCGCCCAGCCCCGCGACCTGAGGGCGCGCCCATGGCCCTCTCCATCCTCGTCGTCGACGACGACGAAACGGTCCGCGATACCCTCGTCGATTTCTTCGAAAGCCTCGGCCACACCGCCCGCGGCGCCGGCACCGCCACCGAAGGGCGCCAGCTCGCCGCCGAGCATGCGCCGGATGTGGTGCTCCTCGATCTGCGCCTCCCCGACGCCGACGGCGGGGTGGCCCTCGAAGCGCTCAAGGCCGACGACCCCGACCTCGCCATCATCGTCCTCACCGGCTTCGCCGATGTGAAGACCGCCGTAAAGGCCATGCAGCGCGGCGCCGTGGACCTGCTCGAGAAGCCCGTCGACCTCGAAGCGCTCGAAGCCGCCGTGAACCGCGCCGCCCAAACCGGCCGCCTCCGCCAGGAGGTCGCGGTCCTCCGCGCCCAAAGCCGCCCCACCGGCCAGGCGTCGCCGAGTCTCGCGCCCACCTTCCAGGACCTCATCGAGCTCGCCGCCAAAAACGCCGACGCCCCGGTGCTCCTGCAGGGCGAAACCGGCACCGGTAAAGGCTACATCGCGCGCCAGATCCACGATCGTTCGACCCGGAACAGTTCCCCGTTCGTCGAGATTAACTGCGCCAGTCTTTCGAGTACGTTTTTCGAAAGTGAACTGTTCGGCCACGAACGAGGCGCCTTCACCGACGCCAAGGCCGCCAAGCGCGGCCTCCTGGAAGTCGCCGGCGAGGGCAGCGTGTTCTTGGACGAAATCGCCGAAATGGGCCTCGACGTGCAGCCCCGCCTCCTCAAGGTCCTGGAGGAGCGCACGTTCAGAAGGCTGGGCGGCACCACAACCCTGCGCAGCAACGCCCGGGTGATCGTCGCCACCCACCAGCCGCTGACCGATGCCGTGGAGGCGCGCCGTTTCCGCGCCGACCTCTATTACCGCCTCCAGGTCCTGACGCTCACCCTCCCCCCACTCAGAGCCCGGCCCGAAGAAATCCTCCCCATGGCCGAGGCCTTCCTCCCCAAGTCGGCGAGGCTGACCAAGTCAGCCGAGCAGTCCCTCGTCGCCTATCGCTGGCCCGGCAACATCCGGGAGCTCAAGAACACCCTCTGGCGCGCCGCGATCCTGGCCAATGGCGGCATCATCGATGTCGTCCACCTCGGCCTTCCGGGCAGCCCCGAGCCGGCCGTGACGAGCACCAGGCCCGAGCAGCCCCGCACCCTCGAAGCCGCCGAGCGCGACGCCATCCGCGTGGCCCTCAACGCCACCGGCGACAACCGCACCAAGACGGCCCAACTCCTCGGCATCGCCCGCAGCACGCTTTTGGAGAAGCTCCGCAAGTACGGCTTGGAGTAGAGTTCGCTGGAAACAGCAATTGGAAGCAACGGAGAATCGGGGCATCGGAGGACCAACGCGCAGTTCTCCGTCCCCCCGCCCCTCCGCCCCTCCGCAAGTCAGTCACAACCGACTTTCCGCCGCCCGAAAATCAGTCGACACGATAAAATTGGAGTCTTTTCGTACAGCAAATGACGAGGCCAAAAATCCGTAAGCTGAATTGAGTCAATAGCTTAAGAAATTGCCCAGCCATGGCACCCTTCTCGCACGAGCGCTTGGCATGAAGTCGGAAACTGCAACCAAGTCGGTCCTGGTCGTCGAGGACGAACAGTCCATCCGCGACGTTCTGGTCGAGCTGTTCGAGACCGAAGGGAACGTTGTAACGGCCGCCGAGCTTTTACCGGAAGCGCTCGATCGCCTGCGCTCGCAGCGCTTCGATCTCATCGTCACGGATCTCCGCCTCGGCGGGAAGCGCGACGGTGGCCTGCAGGTGATGGCCCTGGCCGGGATGCTGTCCCCCGATGCCACGGTGTTGGTGTTGACCGCGTACCCCGATGACTCCAACCGTCAGGCGAGTTTCCGGCTCGGTGCGCTGCACTTCTTGGAGAAACCCGTAGACCTGGCCGTGATCGCCCAGCACGCCAATGCCTGCGGCGTAAAGACCGCCTTCGCCACCTCGGCGAAGGACTAGCAGGACCGAAGGAACACGGTCGCGCGACCGTGCCGACACAATCGTCTGGTCGTTCCGGTGGGTGGTGGGTGATACTGGGGAGTGTCACACGGGCGGCCAGGCGAGTCGGCACGGTTAGCGCGATCGGTGCTTTGCGGAGGACGCATGCTGGTGTTTCCGCACGTCCCGCTCCCGAACCCCCTTGGGGGACAACGCCGCGAATATCGCTGGCGCGGCCATCAGATTGCGTATGTCGTCCGAGGCGATGAGCAAAGTTCCAACACGCCGCTCTTCTTCGTCCACTCCATCCACGCCGCGGCGTGGAGCGCGGAGTGGCGTTTTGTTTTCGGCCCCCTGAGCGAGCGCGAAGGCAACGGCCCCGCCTACGCCCTGGACCTCCTCGGCTTCGGCGCCAGCGACCGCCCGCCGCTCAAGTACACCGCGCAGCTCTACATCGATCTCGTCAGCGACTTCACGAGCGATGTCATCGGTCGCGCGCCCATCGCCTTCGGCAGTTCGTTGGGGGCCTCGTACATCATGGCCGCCGAAGCGGCCCATCCCGGTCTCTTCAGCGAAATCACCGCCATCGGCCCCGCCGGCATCTCGAGGCTGTACGAACCCGGCAGCGCCCTCAATCACGCCGTCGAACGCCTCTTCCGCAGCAAAGTCCCCGGCACCGCGCTGTTCCGGGCACTCGTGTCGCGCCCCAGCATCCAGTTCTTCCTGAAGGACATTTACAGCAATCCCGCCTGCCTCACCCCAGAAGCCATCAGTCTCTTCTGGCAGGCCGCGAATCACCCGAATGCCCGCTACGCCCCCGCCGCATTCGTAGGCATGCGTCTCAACACCAATCTGAGATCGTCCGAGCCAGCGATCAGATGTCCCCTCCACCTGATCTGGGGCACCAAAGCCGCCCAAACCCCCTACAAGGAGTCCCCGCAGGTGAGGGAAGCGTTTCCACACGCCACCTTCACCGCCATAGAGTCCGGCGACCTCCCCCACGAGGAGAACCCAAGGGATTTCCTCCGCGCCACCCAAGCAGTTCCCGCAGTCCAGCTCCCGTAGTCCAGCTCCCGTAGTCCAGCTTCCGCAGTACAGGCTTCCGCACGCAGTCCCAAAGCAGACCAAGAACTCGCGCCATATATTCGGGCATGGCCGAGTCCCCAGTCCCGCTCCTAAGAGCCCACGCCAAGCACGCCCCCTTCAACGCTAGGGGCCTCGCCGCACACGCCGCCGCATTAGTCGACTCGGCCGGCGTCAAACCCACGAACGCCAGCGCGAGAGCCATGCCCTCCGCGCGCGCCGTCAGGTTTTACGTCGCGAACGGCCTCCTCGACCGCCCCGAAGGCGCCGGCACCGCCGCCACGTACGGCTATCGGCATCTCCTGCAGCTGCTCGCCATCAAGATCCGTCAGCGTGAGGGACAAACGCTCGACGCGATCAAGGCCGAAATGAAGGAGACGACCGGCGACGCCCTCGAGCGCCGCGTCGCCGCCAGCCTCGCCCCCGCGCTGCAACTCCACATGGACGGCAACGGCCGGCGCGACATCCCCGCCGAAGCCACCTGGCGACGCCTCGCGATCGCCGACGGCGTGGAGCTCAACGTGCGAGACGACTCCCCCGCCGCCAGCAACGAAATGCTCGTCGCCCTGCGCGACGCCCTCCGTCGAACACTCGGGGCCTAGCACCGCCGAACAGCTCGCATAGAGCACACAGAGGGCCACAGCGATCACAGGGAACAGCATTCAATTTTTTGAAGCTGTTCCCTGTGTGCGCTGTGGCCCCCTGTGCCCTCTGTGCGAGCCGTTCAGCTCCACTAGCTTTCGAAGCGAGCTCCCCGCCAACGCGCCAATAGAGAAGCCAGTGTCCCAATACCGTGTCCTCGTAACCGACGAAGTCGACCAGGAAGGCGTCGTCCTCCTCACCGCTGAACCCAGCCTGCAGGTCGACGAACTCCCCACGCTCCCCAAGGACGAGCTCCTCGCGCGCATCGGCGACTACGACGCCATCGTCGGCCGCAGCGCCACGCGCATCAGCGCCGAGTTGCTACAGGCCGCCAAGAAGTTGAAGGTGGTGGGCCGCGCCGGCGTCGGCGTCGACAACGTCGCCATCGACACCGCCACCAGCCTCGGCATCGCCGTCATCAACGCCCCCGCCGGCAACACCATTGCGGTGGCCGAGCTCTTCTTCGGCGCGGTGATTGGGTTGCTGCGCCAGATCCCCAAGGCGCACACCGGCATGCAGGCCGGCCGCTGGGATCGCAACTCCTACATGGGGCGCGAGCTCAAGGGCAAAACCCTCGGCATCGTCGGACTCGGCCGCATCGGCAGCGAAGTCGCCACGCGCGCGCACGCCTTCGGCATGAATGTCGTGGCGTACGATCCGTACATCAGCGACGAACGCTTCACCGCGCTCCGCGTGCGCCGCATGGCCACGCTCGACGCGCTCATCGCCGAAACGAACGTGCTCACGCTGCACGTCCCCTTGAACGACGAAACCAAGGGGATGATCGGCAAGCGCGAACTCGGTCGCCTCCCCGCGCGCAGTGTCGTCGTGAACATGGCAAGAGGTGGCATCATCGACGAAGACGCGCTCGTCGCTGCGCTCGAAGCCGACCAGCTCCGCGGCGCCGTGATGGATGTCTTCACCGTGGAGCCGCCCAGCGCCGATCATCCGCTCCGCAAGGCGCCCAACATCGTCCTCACGCCGCACCTGGGCGCGAATACGGTCGAGGCGCAGCGCAACGTGAGCCGCGACGTGTGCCTCGCTGTGCGCGACGCGCTGCTGCACAACGACTTGAGCAAGAGCCTCAACGTCGCCGCCGGCGCCACCGGCGAGTGGCCCAGCCTTGCCAGCGCCATGACCGTCGCCCGCCGCGCTGCTGCGGTCGCGCGCGCCGTGCTCGCCGACCAGGGCATGCGCGCCGTGCGCCGTCTGGCCCTCCGCGTGGGCGCCGACTACGCGCACGCCAGCGGCCCGCTCCTCGCGAGCGCCGCGGTGGGGCTGTTGGAGGGCGTCATCGAAACCGATCGCCTCAACCTCATCAACGCCCGCAACCTCGCCGAAGCCCGCGGCATCGAACTCAGCGTCGCCGAAACCACTGAGCTTGGGCCAAGAGGCATCGAAGTCGCCCTCGCCGGCGGCATGCAGCAGCTCGCCGTGGCCGGTGTCGCCCTCGATGGCGTGACCCCACGCCTCACGCGCATCGGCAGCTTCCACGTCGATGTGAACCCCCGCCAGACGCTCCTCATCCTCACCAACCACGACGTCCCCGGAGTCATCGGGCGCGTCGGTACGCTCCTCGGCGAGCGCCACGTGAACATCGCCGAGTATCACCAGGCCCGTCTCGCGCAGGGCGGCGATGCGCTGGCCGCGGTGAGTGTGGACGGTGAGGTGAGCGAGGAGACCCGCAAGGCGCTCCTCGAGCTGCCGGATATCCTGAGTGCGAGCGTCGTCCACTTCCGCGACGAGTAGGCGCGGCCGTGCGCATCAGGTATTTCACCCAGACCGACACGGCGCTGCTGGAGTTTTCAAGCGATGACGTCGCCGTGACAGAAACGCGTGAGATTGGGGAGAACGTGTACCTCGATCTCGATCAGGTCGGTAATCCAATCAGCATGACAGTGGAGCACGCGTCGCAGGTAGCGGGGTTCCCTCAGATCAGTGTTTCGGAGTACCGGTCGCCCGCTTCACACCGAGCCGAGTAGTATTTACATTGTAATTACCTAAGCCGGAGGCTTCGATGCGCGCACGACTGGTTCAGATTGGCAATTCACGTGGCCTGCGGCTCGCGAAGCCGCTGCTGGAAGAGGCCGGTTTGACGGACGAGGTGGAGATCCGGGCGGAGGCCGGCGCCTTGATCGTCACAGCGGTACAGTCCCCCCGGGCAGGCTGGGCCGAGGCCGCCGCCCGTTTTGGTCCGTCGCCGCTGATCGATCCGCCGTCGAACACCAAGTTCGATGATGAGGAGTGGACATGGTGACCCGGTCTCGGGTCCAGCGTGGCGATGTCTATCTCGTGGAGCTGAATCCGACGCGTGGGCGAGAGATTCGAAAGACCCGTCCGTGTGTCGTAGTCTCGCCCGACGAGCTGAATGCGCACATGGGCACCTACATCGTGGCACCGCTGACAAGCGGCAGCCACCCATATCCATTTCGGGTGGCATGCCGCTTTGATGGAAAGGCCGGTCACATCGTTGCCGACCAGATTCGCACCGTGGACGACGAGCGGCTCGGAAAACGCCTGGGCGCCCTGACCCCCGCGACCATGACCAAAGTTCTGACCGTCCTCCAGCAGATGTTCGCGGCGTAGACGCGGTACTACCCGAGAGCCGACGCAGTAGCCCGCCTCGCCGCGTCCCGCTCCTCATGCTCGAACGCATCAGCAAACGCGTCGATCTCCGCGCGGGTGAAGCCCAGGTCTGATGCCACGCGGCGCCACGCATCGACCGCGCGTGCAACCTCTCCGAGCACACGCTTCGCCGCATTCGTCGACAGGCTGAAGTAGCGTGCGATGTTCATCAGGGCATCGACGGATGCCGCCGGGCCGGCTTCTTCGCTCAGCCAGGTCTTGAGCTCGCGCACCCGATCGGGGAACGGGTTCACATCGAACGCCGGAGAAAGACGCCAGAGGGCACCCTCCACATGGAGGAATCCATGGTTATGGAGGTGATCATCCACGTTGGTGATCAGGATGGAGAAGGCGATGCGACGCCATAGTTCCTCAAGATCGGCCATGGCATCCGCGCTGCGTTGCCGAATGACATCGGCCACTTCCGTGTAGGCGTGCTCGCCGCTGTCATCTGGCGCGAGCCCCATCAGGGTGGCGGCCGATACGTACAGCAGCCGCCGTTCGGTCTGCGTGGCCTCATCCCACACGCGATCAAAACGGCGCACGAGCGTCACCGGTACACCATCGCTGTCCACAAGCCGCGCATCCGCCACCGAAATGCCCGCGCGGCGAGCGAGCTGCAGCGCGAGCACTTCACCCTTCGTGTACGAGCGCTCGTCGGACACGCTCGGAAACTTGCCAAGACAGAGGCCCCAGGTCTCATCGCGAACGCTGCATTTGGGGCGCATACCCCCTAACGACGTCGCGCGTCCCCGGAGATAGGCAAGATCAGCGAGCGTCTCCGACTGCTGCTCAACCGCCCGAGTCGACCGCAGCAAATCAGGCAACTCGATGAGCGGGGGAGCCGTTCGCCGTCCGGGCTCCAGCGCTCGCTGACAGACACCGTCTTCATCGCGAAAACGCAGGGCACCCACACGCGCGTGATCATCGACCGCCAACAGGAAATCCAGCGCCGTTGCTACCGGCGGCAGATCGGCACCCTCGGCTCTCGCGACCTGGCGTCGTTTCGCGTGATCGCGCAGGATGACGCGCCGTGCCCAGCCATCCGGCTCGGTATCGGCGATGACCCCATGAAATCGTGAGGCATCCGCCGCATCAGCATGCGGAGGGAACTGCGCGCCTTCCACCAGCGGCAACGTCGGGTCGATCTCGAAGCGCGCCGGATCGGCGAGCCACTCGGGCGCGTACGCAAACGCGGCATGCTCCCGGCGCCCTTCGTGCGTGAACCGCAGCTGGCCGACCAGCACATCACCCACCAGGACGTCCAGTCGGCGTTGAGTGATCGATGTCTTTCGTGATATAGCCACGCGCTACTTGGGCCGCGGCGTCCGCTTCGGACGCACCTTCTTGGGAAGATCCTCAAGGTCCAATGCCGTACCGACATCGTCCGCCTGCGGATCGACGCTTTTCTCGAGCCCATTCCACTCGAGACCGAGAACAAACAGCGCCATGACGTAGGTCCCCATCGCCACGGTCGGGTCCCCGAGCTCCACGCGCTGATACGTCTGGCGCCCCACCCCGATGCGCTCAGCCACCATGCTGGCCGTGAGCTTCCGCCGGCGCCGCGCCACGCTGATGCCTCGCCCAAGCAAGCGCATGGACTGCCGGAGTCGAAGGGGGAGAATGTCTATGGTTGGCATAGGTATGATATATCAGTCTTAGAATATTGTAATGAATGATATATCATACCTTATAGCTCGTCAAATATCGCCGAGAGCCTGCGACGAGAAACCTCATCAAACATTGATTTTATGTCATTTTTGACATATAATCCCTTATGGACGCGATCGACAGGGAAAAGCAGGTCCGGCTAACCGCCGCCGGATTCACCGTCGGAACCGTCGCCGAATTCCTCGACCTGAGCGAGGAAGAAAGCGCCCTGATCGAAATGCGCCTGTCCATGGCCCGAGCCTGCAAGGAGCGGCGCCTCGAGGCCGGATTCACCCAGGCTGCCCTCGCCAAGCGGCTCGGCTCGAGCCAATCACGCATCGCCAAAATGGAAGCCGGCGATCCGTCCGTTTCGCTCGACCTGCTGATCCGCGCCATGCTCGCCATGAGTGCCACCCGCGAGCAGATCGCGCACGCGATGGCGGGCGGCGTCATGCTGGCCAAACCCCATTCCGATTCCATTAGAATGCGATCAGCCCGAGCCGCAACACAGCAGTTGAAGAAGGAACTCGCCGGCCACAAGGAGACCGTTCATCTCCTGGAGAGCCCGACGAATGCCGCGCGGCTCTTGGCCGCACTCAAGAGGAAGCGCCACAAGAAGTAACCAAGCCGTTCCCGCAGTACGTCTTCCCGCTGTTCTTCTTCCCGCAGTACGTCTTTCCGCCGTTCCCGTCTCAAGTCTCAATGCTGACGTCCGACCAAGACATCCGAGAATCCCACAGCAAGGATGCCTCCGGCCTCTACCTGGTCCCGGAGCACGTCGCACGTCCCACCAGCATCGAAGAGGTGGCCGAGCTGCTGAAAGCAGCCACGGCTAACAAGACCCCCGTCACCCCCGCCGGTCTCCAGTCTTCCACCACCGGCGCCAGCATCACCGACCTCGGTGTCCTCCTTAGTCTCCGTGGTCTCGCGCACATCGACGAAGTCGATGTGCGCACCAAGTCAGTTGTTGTTGGCCCCGGCGCGATCGTGGCGGATGTGCGCCGAGCAGCAGAAGCCCACGGCCTGCTGTTCACCCCCGATCCCACAAGCGAAGAAGAAAGCACCATCGGCGGCGCCATAGCCTGCAACGCGAGCGGTGCCAGGTCGTACCGCTACGGTGCCACCCGTCCGCACGTCAAAGCCCTCAAAGTCCTCCTCGCCAACGGCGACCTCATCGAGCTCAGAAGGCCACAGCTCGAAAAGAACACCGTCGGCTACCCCATCGCCCACGACCCAGTCGACTGGTTCGTCGGCTCCGAAGGCACGCTCGGCGTAGTAGTGGAAGCCGAGCTCCAACTCCACGATCTCCCGTCTCAAGTCTCAGGTCTCATCATCCCCTTCGAAAAGGAAGAGGACGCGCTCGCCTTCGTCGTAGCCGCCAGAGAAAGCCAGGCCATCAACCCGAGGTGCCTCGAGTACTTCGACCAGGGGGCCATGACCATCGCCAGAACCGCCGAAGGCTCCCAACACTGGGCGAGCACGGCGAACGCGATGGTCTACACCGAAGAAACCGGCCGTCCGAACAGCGACGACGACCTCCCCCTCGACGCCTGGCTAGAACTCGCCGAAGCCCACCACGCGCTCACCGAAGACATCAAAGTCTACGACACGCCCAGCAGCCAGCTCGAAGCGCGCCGCATGCGTCACGCCGTGCCCGCCACCATGAATGAGCGCGGCGCCGCCCGCCGCCCGTTCGGTGGCCGCAAGGTGAGCACGGATTGGGCTGTGCCCTACGCGCGCCTCGCCGACGCGCTCCGCATCGCCCGCACCTTTGCCCGCGACGCGCAGATCCCGCTCGGCATCGCCTACGGCCACGCCGGCAACGGCCATCCGCATCAGAACTTCATCGCGCAAGACGCCGATGAACTCAAGCGCATCGAGCAGGTCGTCTACGCAACTCTGAAGGAAGTCATCCAGATGGGCGGCACCGTCGCCGCCGAACATGGCATCGGCAAGCTCAAGCGCCGCTGGCTCCCCCTGCAGATGAGCGACACCCAGCAGCGCGTCATGCGTGCCCTCAAGCACGAGCTCGACCCACTCGGCTTGCTCGCCCCCGGCAACGTGCTGTGAGCGAAGCACCATGAGTGTCAGCATCCAGCTCCGCGAACCCCGCTTCAAGACGGTGGTGTTCGACGTCGACTCCACCCTCGCCGCCATCGAAGGCATCGACTGGCTCGCGCAGCTCCGCGGCCCTGAAGTCGCCGCCGAAAGCGCCGCGCTCACCGAGCAGGCCATGAATGGCGAGCTCCCCATCGACGCCGTCTACACGAGGCGCCTCGAGCGCATTCGCCCCACCGCCGGCGAGCTCCTGAGCCTCGCCGACGCCTACAACAAGGCCATGCAGCCCGGCGTCGTGGAGCTCATCAACGCCCTCCACAGCGCGCGCGTGCACGTCCACCTGCTGAGCGGCGGCCTCCGCCCCAGCATCATGCCCATGGCCATCCGGCTCGGCATTCAGGGCCACCGCGTACACGCCGTGAGTCTTGCGAGAGACGTAGACGGCACCTTCAGCAAGCTCGATGGCGATCAGCCCCTCGCCACCCAGCGCGGCAAGCCACTCGTCGTGCAGCAGCTCGCGCTGCGCAAACCCATCGTGATGATCGGCGACGGCAGCACCGACGCCGCCGTGCGCGGCGTCGTCGACGAGTTCATCGCCTACACCGGCGTCGCGCGACGCGAGGCCGTCGTGAAGGTCGCCGACCACGAAGCCAAGAGTTTCAGCGAGCTCGACGAACTCCTCTTTTCATGAAAGATCCGGTGACCGGCACCTTTTTTCTCCCGGGACCCACTGAGGTCCGCCAGGAAGTACTCGAGGCGATGCTGCAGCCCATGCTGCCGCACCGTGGTGCCGCATTCGAAGAGCTGTTCGCGCGCATCCAGGCCACCTTCAAGCCCATCTTCCGCACGCAGCGCCCCGTCTACGTGAGCAGCAGCTCGGCGACGGGCCTCATGGAAGCCGCCATCCGCTGCGCGCGCCCCGGCCCCATTCTGAGCCTCGTGAACGGCGCCTTCTCCGAGCGCTTCGCGAACATCGCGCAGGCCTGCGGCCGCGACACGCACATCGTGGGCGGCGACTGGCATCGCCCCGTGCCGCTCGAGTATGTCGACGACGCGCTCGCCCGCCGTCGCTTCGCCGCTGTGACCGTGGTGCACAGCGAAACCAGCACCGGCACGCTTACCGAACTCGAAGACCTCACCAAGGTCGTGCAGAAGCACGGCGCGAGCATCCTCGTCGACTCCGTGACCGGCTTGGGCGGCGCGCCGGTGGAGACCGACAAGTGGAACCTCGATTTCGTGCTCACGGGCTCACAAAAGGCACTGGCCCTTCCGCCCGGATTGGCGTTCGGCGTGGCGAGTGAGCGCTTCATTCAGGAAGCCAAGCAGACTCGCGGGCGCGGCCTCTACTTCGATCTCGTGGAGTTCGAGCAGTACATCCACAAGAACCAGACCCCCAACACGCCGGCGCTGTCGCTGCTCTACGCGGCCGCCGTCCAGGGCGAATACATCGCCGCCGAAGGCATCGAGAACCGCTGGGCGCGTCATCAGGCCATGGCCGAGCGCACGCAGCGTTGGGTGGCCGAGCTGCGCGAGCAGACCGGGGAGCCGTTCTGTATTTACGCGCCGGAGGGGGCGCGCAGTGCTACGGTCACCTGCATCGCACTCACGCCGAAGTTGAACGGCGACGCGATCGTGAAGGAAGTCGCGAAGGCCGGCTACGTGATCGGCGGCGGATATGGTAAGCTCAAGTCATCGACGATTCGGATTGGGCATATGGGGGAACATACGCTTGAGGGGCTTCGCAATGTCATCGAGCGTACTGGTCAAGCGATCCTTGAATTGCTGAGGTGAAAGCAGGGAGCGATAGGCGTATAGAGCTAGCGCGTTGATTTAAGCTCGACGGTCAAGCGGCCACCTACGCTATCCGAGAATGCTTTGCCGCGAGATCTCCAAACCACGGCGATCTTCTTGCTCTGAAAGAGATTCATCATGCTTACCGAAGGCCTGCGTGGGAGAAGAACTGCCAAAGACGGGTGACGCGAGAGGAAGTACCGCTGATAATCGTATAGCTGACCAATAGACATGCGCAGCGTTTCTCGATCCACCCACGCTTTCGCTTCGACTAGTGTGTAAGTACTACTGACGAAGAGGTCCGTGTAGAGACCCGGTTCCGGTAGTCGGCGATGACTGAAAATCTCCGGGCGACCGATCCATTGTGTATACGCCTTGATCAGTGCTCGCTCGGGCTGCCGAAGTTTCTTCGCCGCGTTGTCTGCTAGCAGCGGGAGGCTTGGTAAGCTCGACACTCTAGACTCGAGCGCGCCGCCCCCTTCATTTCCCGGATAGCTCTCGTAATCCGGCTGGGTGGTCCCGGGCCACAGATACAGCGGTGCGTACTCTGCGTTGCTATTTATCGGGACGTATGGGAAATCGGCAGCCCGGGGTTTGCGTACCGTCCCCTTTCGTGCGATCAGCTGCGAGCCTCTAACCCCCTCGTTCTTCACGATTTCTTTTAACTGCATGCTGAGCAGGACCTCTCCGTCGGGCCCTGCAAGATAGACGCGCGCCCCCGGGCGGCATCGCTGAGGCGTATACGGCAGCTTGAACCGTCCATTCTCTAGGACCGTGCTGAGTCGTCGTCTGCTCTTCGTGGGCCAGTTTACGGTCAAGTCGCGATCATCATGGGCGAGGGGCATGCAGATCTCAGTCAGATTCAGATTTTGAGGTAGAAAGTCGCGGAATTGTTATGCGATTTGCATGAAGGCCGCTGACGCATTCGTGTTCGATCAGGTCCTTTGGCTAGAAACGGTTCTCTGATCACCACCCTGGGTAACTGCCCCACCATTCCTCGTCTTCTCTAAACTCAGTCTCGGCGTCGGCAGCAAGGCGGTTCACGATACGCGTTAAGTCAGTGCACAGCGGCGAGTCAGGAAGCCCGTGCTCGCCGAGTATCTGCCCCATCATCGAGCGAAGCGAGCGGATGTTCGTCGGGTTGTATTCGCGCACGCCTACGTGGAGAAGCGACAGCAAGATTCCTCATCGGCATTCGGTGATCGGTACGGAGAGCAGCTGCTCTCAGTCGTCAGTCGAACCGAAGCAGACTGCCGTCGGGTGCTCGCGTCACTCGACGTGACCGGTCGCTCACTGTTGTGGGCGATTCACGGATACCTTCCCCTTACGAACACTCCAGATAAGCGTATCGATGCTCCTGTGAGTCTTTCCAGCGAGATCGTCCTCGGCCACGAGGAGTTCAGACGCTTGGCGCATGCCTCCCCGCAATACCGTCGGGCTTTCGCGGAGGTGTATCGCCGCCGATCCATCCTGTTCCTGGGTGCGGGCCTCAAGGATGTCTATCTCCTCGACCTGTTCGCCGAAGTTCAGGAGCTCTACGGCGTGGGCCCACATCCGCATTTCGCAATAATGAGCGAAAAGGATCATACATCGCGGGATGCAGAGTTCTTGCGTTCCCGCTTCAACATCAATGTTCTGGCGATCGATGAGTGGGAGCAACTATCAGACTGCCTGACTCGTCTCCGCACAACGATACAGAATCAGTCGGTGGGAGCTTCGGAGTGGAGCTTCAGCGTCAATCCTCGCTCTGGTGACAAGCAAACCGATCTCGTGATTCGCGATGGCATGCTACCGGCACCCAAGACAGACGAAGGATGGGCGGTCAGTGCGGGTCTCACGAACGGCGACGTGCTCGGGCATTTGTCGCGACCGATTGTCGGCGCGTTGAAGAAGGTGTTCTCTAAACACTGCTCAAAGGGTGAGGTCGCGCTCGTGCCGCACAATGGCAACCCACGCGCGTTCGAGTGCTTCGCCGAGTCGGGAGAGAAGTTGCCCGTGCTCGCCCTTGCTCCGTGGGAAAGCGTCAGTCAGCGCGACCTGCGTTACATCGCACCACGCGCAATCGATGCATTCGAGTGGGCGACAGCGAACGGCTACGCGGTGCTGCACATGGCGCTACTCGGCACCGGAGAATCCCGCCCATTCGCCAGTCGCTTCGCGCTGGCCGAGATCATTCGTGCATGGGGCCGATGGAGTCGAAACGAGGGATCCCATTCAACGCTTCGACTTCATCTGCACCTGACCTCCCGTGCAGCGCTCTTTGAGCTCACCAGCGGGCGTATGGACGTCGTCGAGCTTCTTACCTCGACCGACCTTCGGTTCTGGATCGAGATCGTTGACGAGAGCGGAAGGCTCTTGGACCGTGAACCGCTCTTCAAGCCCGAAAGCATGACGCTCGGTGAGCTTCGCAATTTCCTTCGGCTGGAGCAAGAGGTGTGGGCCGTTCAGCTGGAGCCTGAGCCTCGGCGCCGAAGCAAGCCTGCTGAGGGGAATGCCAGCTGGCCAGCGCCACAACCAGAGGATGCACTGCAGGCTCTGGGAGTGCTACCTGGGTCCACCGTTCGCTTCGTTGCTGACAAGTCACGCGCTGGCGCGACTAACTGACTGAAGTCTACGCCTGCAGCGCTAGCCCCGCCTCGATTCGCAGCTGCAGGCGCACCTCATCATGCAGCGCCTGACCGTATGACGGGCCACTCATGTAGTATTCGAAGACGCCCATCTCTTCCTTCGCCGCCCTCTCGGCGGCGAGAAACTTCGCCAGAGCCTGATGGGCATCGCCCGCTTCGGCGGAGAGGAGCTCCGCCCGCTGTGCATGCGCGTGCTCCGTCAGTGTTCCAAGAGACGGGACGCGATCGAACGCCAACTGAAACAACGCTTCGGCAGTGCGGTCAAGCAGATCCTTGCGCGCCAGGCGCGATCGCCACTCCGCAGGAATACCGCGCTCACCGTAGAAGGCGCCGGCTAGTTGACCGTAGATCGCCGCGGTTGTGTCGGCATCATCGCCGAGGTTTACGGCGAGCAGGCAGCCTTCGCGGTAGTTGTCGCTCCGATAGAACGCCCATAGGGCCGCTTCGAGCGCGTCGACCGCGTACCCGCGTCCGCGAATCTCCGGTGGTTTCTTTCTCTTGTACGAACCGAAGACGACCATCTGGACAGCGGGGTGCAGCGGCTCGATGTCCCAGCAACCCGGAAAGGGCTCGAAGTCCGGCGCGAGGAGCAGGTCTTTGGTGATGCCCCGAATGGCACCGACGATAAGCCCCGCGAGGTACCGGCAACAGTCAATGGCCACGCGGGCGCCATGCGTAGTGCGTGAACTGTCGGCTGCCATCTGCAGCACTTGGTATTGGTCGAAGTAATACATGGCGATCGGCGCGAGTCGCATCAGCGAGCCGTTGCCGGCCGTTCGTCCTCGAGTGACTCCGGCGAATGGATCATCGTCACGCTCGAATCTGCGGAGCGACTGACTTACTGTGCTCCCGATGTCGAAGCATCGATCTGTGCTCGACAGGTAGCCGTTGTCTCGCCAGTTGACGTATCGCTGCATTTGATCGCGCGCATCGAATGTTCGACGCTCGATCAGGCTGTGTGCGAGGCACAGCGCCATGGACGTGTCATCGGTCCACTGCCCAGGCGAGAGATGGAACGGGCCGCCGCCAATCATGTCGGTGACAGGTTCAAAGGTGCCTGGCGAGCGGAACTCGACGGTAGTTCCGACGGCATCGCCGACCGCGAGGCCGATGAGCGCGCCACGCACACGATCGCGTTGCGCGAGCGTGACGTCCGCCCTCGGTCGGATGTGCTCCCATCGTGCGTGACTGATCGCCGCGAGGGATGGGATTGGATGCGCGCTTTCGAGCCGGTGCGCGTTCACGCCGACGTGTGCAGTCCATTCACGCACCATGGCCCGCTGCGCATCCGTCTGTGGAGAGCCGTGCGCCGCGTGGCGTCGCCGTTTGTCGGGCGACATGGTGCTAAACATGGCACTCACCTGCTCGAGCGCCTGCTCACCACTCGCCCCCTGGCGAACCAGCCAGCAGCCGACGACCATGCCCGTACGCCCCACCCCGCCCCAACAGTGCACGTACGTTGCGTGCCCTCCATTGATATGCCTGTCGAGCTCGTCGAGCACGTCGGTCATCTGCTCGGGCGTGCAGACATCCATATCGCGAATCGGCATGTGCCGGTAGTACAGCTCGATCCCCCGCTTCGCCGCCAAACGTCGAAGTACCGGCTCGTATGGCTCGAGCTTATCCGCCGCATCCGTGAGGTCAATGAACACGTTGATACCCGAGTCCAAGAACGCGCCAAGGCGGGCCTCCAGTTCGGACGTCGGTGTACCTGGTCGAACGCCAGGGTACTCGCCGGCCACCAAGATGTCGCCCTCGATGACATACGAGTTCTCGATCGGACGGCGAATCAACGGTTCACTCACTGGATCTCCTGGACAGATTGGTTCGCCCCCCTCGCGCGCCACTGCGAGATGAGCGTGCCTGCTATTGTGCATTCCAATTCTGACCTCGACACTAACTGGTGGGTCTGACAGGTCATCCGACTCCCCTCCACCACCGCTCCATGGCATCGGGCAGTGCGGGAGCCTGCGGCACCCGATATGTGGACGACGTGAGGTGCTGCGCCACCCACCAGGAGAGCCGGGTCCTGTAGAATGCGCCGAGCTCCGGGTAGACCACCGACGATATGCGAAGCAGCTCGTGCGGCGCCGCGTGGCCCGCGCGTGCGTCAATGCACTCGAGAAGCAGCGCTTCCGGAAACGGCATGCGTCGAGATAGGTCCGGCAGGTGAGGAGCCCGCACGTTATCGAGCAGCAGAATGACGTCGAGCAGAGACAGCGGCTCGGCCACCTCTTCATGCGAGCACGCATAGCGGGTCTCGCCCTCCCCGACCACCCGATGGGAATACCAGAACGGCCAGCCCCACCGCTCACGCAAGCGTGCCGTACAGAAGCGCATGTCCAGCATCCGCCCGCGCAGACTGATCACGATGGCGGGCGAGGTGGCCACCACCAACCGAGCGAGCTCCATTTCACCCTGACGGTATGGCGGGAGGAATTCTCCGCCGGTGTGCCCCACCGGATCATTCGCCACCCATGCGTCACGTCTCCGGCGTGGCAGCCGATCCTCCAACATCCAAGACGGTATTGCAGGGGCGGCCCGGCGCTCCGAGAGTCGCTGATGCACCGCCTCCCGGCGGACCTCCCCGACGATGTTCTGAACCGCCGCCGCCGTGGCGCACCAGTCGGCGACGTACGTCCGTGGGCGGTAGTGCAGATCCACCGGAACGTGGATCGGAAACGAGTGGTACAGGGCCACGGTCATGGCATGCTCCCATGCAAAACGCCGGTGACCCAGGACGGGCCGCCGGCGTTCGCCGCTGCGACTTAGACGGAATGGACAGGACGATTGAGGCGTCCTGCGGTGCGGCCCGTCAAGCCTGGGAAATCGCCGCACCGCTTAGAGTCTAAGGGGTCTGTCTCGCGGTCGCTACGTCAGCTCCCGGAGGACGAGATCAACAGGACCACGAAGGCGGCAGTACCAACCAGCCCGCCCGTCAGCGCGGTGCTCTTCCGCTTGCCCCGCACCTTGTCGGCATAGGCCTTCTCGAAGATCACCCGGTACTCCGCCGACTCCTTCGAGATCTGCAGCTGCTTTTCCGGTGGCAATTCGGGCGAGCTGTTCGCCGCAACGGCGTAAGTCACCCCGGTGCCGATCAGCCCTGTCAACGCGCCGATGACAACCGAGCGACCGAACCATCCGCCGGCATTCGTCGCGGCGATGGTACCATCCAGCTTCGCCTTCGCGATGGCTTCACTCGATGGCTGGCTTGACACGCCCGCCGGAACTGGCTGCTGCTGCGCGCGAAGAGGGGTCGCGCCGATCACGATGATGGCGAAGACAAGGGCAACAATGGACTGCTTCATATCAGACCTCAGGACAGAGGGGAGATCACATCCATCGACCGATGAACGTGCCTCAAGTCTTGCGAGCCCCTCTGACAGTCCCATGTCGACTAGGAAATGATGATTGTCTCCGTCTCACGAAATATTCCTGCGCGGCAATGCGGACACGCACATCCGGCAAGCGCTGCGATCTGAACGACCCCTCTCGATCCGCAGCCGCGACAGCGCCAGGGCGCCTTCGAGGGGTTTCGCCGCGACGTTCGACCGCATCCCAGACAGAGGCAATCCACATCGATCCCCTCGCGAAGAGCCGAGAAGGGGTCCGGATGACAAACGTATCGCTTCCTGCCATTGGGCAGCCGAACCCACGGAGCGCCTTCGTCCCACGCGAGGTGACTTCTCTTGCAGTGTGAGCACGCCATTTCTCGGGCTTCGGCCATATTTGTTCTCGATCCGCGGTTGGCGATCTCGGCTTCAAATCTACGCCACGTTCAACTTGGGACGAATATGAAAATCACTGCGACCGTTGTCGACATCACCACGCTCGCGGTCGACGCCATTGTGAACGCCGCCAATGAACAGCTCTCACGAGGCGGTGGCGTCTGCGGCGCCATCCATCGCGCGGCCGGCCCGGAGTTGGAGCGCGCGTCTAGGCTCGTTGGCTCGTGTCCCACTGGTGAAGCGCGTGTTACTCCAGGCTTTGGCCTTGCAGCACGCCACGTCATTCATGCCGTCGGCCCCGTCTGGCGAGGGGGCAATCACCATGAGGCGGAGTCTCTCAGCAGCTCCTATCGGCAAGCGCTCACACGTGCCGTGGAGTGCCACTGCCGGAGTATCGCCTTCCCCGCGATCAGCACCGGGATCTACGGCTATCCACTCGATGAAGCCACCACTGTTGCGGTCGCGACGGTCCGGGCCTTCGCCGCGACGTCTCCCGGCATCGACGAGGTGATCTTTGCCTGCTTCGACCAGCGTACGTTCGACGCCTACGCCGCGTGTGGCGTGGCCGTCGAGTGAGCGCGACTTCAGCCAATCAGGAATCCCGGTTTCACGCCCTATATGGCCGCAGGGGCGCATGCGCCTCCGCGAAATGCTCATCATCGTCATCAGCGATCACGTAACTGATGGACACGCACGGCGTTCCCACAGGATCGACGAAGCGAAGGAGCGTGATATCTTGTGGCACGTAGTTGGTAATGAGTCCACTCGACTCGAGCAGCGCATTCACGTGTGATGCCTCAAAGTCCTCGAGGCCGGCGTCCGCCATGAAGACCGTCACACCGGTGGATCCCGCCAAGGACCAGCATTCCAGATGATATGGGCGACCGTCGGCGAGTACGCCCTCCGCCCAGCCAACGTCAATCGCCTCGTCGCCAGCGCGACCGTCAAAGTTCGGAACGAAGTCGGAACGATCCACCTTGGCATACGGCATCTGGCTCCTGGCTGACAGTTCAGTCCCTCACGCTCCATTGGCGCACGGTAGAATACCGGAAGGGTCTGACATTCCTCCTCAGCCTCGGATCATTGGCCAGAAGCACATGACAAACCAGATAATTCTCAAAATCGGCGCCGAAGGTGGGTCACTCAAGCTGTACGGCCATCTCCAGCACGGTCAGTGGCGCTTCTCTGGAACCATCATCGATGACACCGGTGACCTCGTGGGTCTTCCTTCCCATCGATCGGACAGTTCCATCGTCGAGACGATCGAGGAAGCGTTGGCGCTGCTTGACCGTTATCCGTGGCAGGCGCTGTATCCTCTCGAGATCCATCCCGAGTTCTGCGAGGCGATCATCGCGCGCGCAGCTGCGTGCGGCGGAGCGAGGGTCAGAGCGCCCCTTCGATGAACGTCTCTGGCGTTCGGCATGCCATTCGGGGCAAGGTCGATAGCAGTCGCTACCGCGGTGCCCTCGCCCGCAATCGCGACCTCGCTGGCGTCAAATACCTGATGGGAGTGCTTTTCGATCAGAATGCAGACTCGGAGCGCCCAGCACGCCCCACCGCTAGAAGTAAACTTCGGCTATGACCTCACTCGTCCAGAGGAAAAAGCTCTCCTTCTTCAGTCATGCCGATCGGGAACCGACACCGATCAAGCCACGCTTCACTGGTCACTTCGGGAATTGGTCTCTGCGAGACTCTCCCCGCCATACGATCGGCGGCATCCGCTAGGATTCCCTCGTCTATGTCAAGCTGGACCTCCGCCAGCAGACGCCAGCGCTCGTCGTCGGGAAGATGCAAAAGGAAGATGTGTATACGACCCTCGAGCTCACACTGCCCGAGCACCTTGAAGCGAGAATCTCGATTCGCCACATGCAACTGCCAGTCGGGGGCGTCAGCCTCCCGTTGATCACCGAGCAACATGTCGAAATCGACCATGTGATTGGAAAGGATCACGAATCGATGGGACGTGACCATCCCGCCAAGACGGACAGTGGCATCTGTGAACGCTCGCTCACGGATCACTAACCCCGACGTGTATCGTTCTCCAAGCTGCGGCGGCAGATTGACGTCGCGCGCAAGTAGCATAAGGCCCGAATAAGTCGCGTTGATCGCGTCTTCGAAGTGCTGTGCAATCTCTCGCTCCATCAGCTCTCCTGTGCAAATGAGCTAGTCAATGCCGGGAATCGGATGCCGCAGCTCCATCCGCACCTGTTCCCGATAGTGATCCAGCATGAATAGCATCGGGCTGTCAGATGGGAATTCTGCGCGAATCTCAGCCTCGTGTTTCGTTACGTATGGCAAGGTCATGTCCGACAGCGCCTCCGGACCAAGCTGTGAAATGACGGCGTCAGCGAACCGCGAAGTGGCGCCTTCCCGCTGTTCTGTGAACTTTGCCAGTGAATCGGCGACACTGTTGGGAAACAATGAATCCATACAGTTGTCCTCTGACATTGTGAGTATCTGACATGTCTGGTTGCCTCATGCTAGCGCACGCATCTGACAGTGCTCAACACGGCCGATTACTAGTGGGGACCCTCCCGTTCACGTGCCCTCCGTCGCGAAGACGATCACCGTCAACTACCTGGCTTCGGCGGGGTGGGCCCGTCATGCGATGCAGACTGTTCGAGCAGTCCGACGATGGTCGCTACATCGGCGTTGCTTTTCACTCGAACCAGACTCCAGCCTCCAGAGGAGCGACGCACAAAGACATCGGGGTCGATCTCAATCTCCGGCCGGATCGCGACACGGACTTCGGTCCGGGTTGCCTGTAGCCAAGTCACCCACTCGCGATCAGCAACTCGACGATAACTGAGAAGCGTGCGAAACGCGCGCTCCTGAACATCGGGTCGCCCTAACAGCCACGCTCGAATCGGCTCTAATAGCTGGCGTGGGGAGCTGTCGATGGACTCCAGATACTCATCGGCCGTAATCTCCTCACGCGTTCGAGCTCGAGGAGTCTCAGCCTCCTTCGACTCTCGCCGAATCTGATAGGCTCGAGTCTCAGGCAGAGGAATCAGGACGGATGACTCCAGGAGCAGCCCAGCATCCGTGCAATACGGACGCAAGCGCACACAACTCACATCGACACCGAATCCTCGCAGCCAGAGAACGGTCGAGGTAATCTCTGGCGGGAAGTCCTCTGCCCCCAAGATGATCCGCGGCCTGTCTGAAATCTCGCTGAATCCGGGATCGTCGACGAAGGTGCGAATTCTCTCTAGCGCCTGTTCAGTCGTGAGTGGAATCTGAGTCCGCCGCTGATGGAATGCAGCGAGCAACTCGGCTACGTCGCGGAGAGAGAGCGTTGAGCAGTAAGCGGCGTAGCGAAGCCCCTGCAGTTCGGCTGCACTACCGGTCGCTGAGCGCTTCAGCTCGACAACCGTAAGTACACCGTCCTTGTCGAGACAAAGAACATCCAGTCGTTCGGAAGTTCGGTCGAATCCTGAGTACTCGCTCGTGATGACCAGCAGCTCTTCACCAAGCAGTGCTGGCTTCGCCAGCACCCATTCTTGGAGATCATAGCGCTCCTTGAGTCCCAGAACTGTGAGGCTCGACGGAGGAACCTCCTTGGCGTCCTTACCTACAACGTCAATGGCGAACAGGGACATACGTCGAAGTGTGTGTTGAGGGCGCTTGCGATTCTGTCACCGTGCAATCCGCTTTCATCTACTGTACGTTGATGCCACGGCGAAACGTTCTTTGGCGATCGTAGGACCACCGATTAAGGGGGACTACTGAACTGCGCACGCTACCACCGTTCGTCTTCGGGATCATCTGTTCCGTAGTCGTAATAGCGGCTACGCTTGCCGTGCTCTGGATGTCCGTTCTCCTCAAGGTATAGCAGGCGACATTCGGTAGAGCAGAATCGCTTCCGTCCCCGAGGAACCGGTTCAGCGCACCGTTGGCACTCGCGTCCCGCTGTTGCTGAAGGCTGCAGTGGAGGCAACGCGTCGATCAGATCGTCGATGGCGACGAGGTCCGCTCCGCGGGGGAGACGATTCCGTTCCTCACGGAGAATCCTTTGCCGTGCCAGCCGTAGCAATTTCAGTGATGCGTCGTGTACGGAGTGCGCAATCTCCGCTTGCTTAGCCTTGATTTCGTACTTCTCTGCTGACTCACGCTCGAACGCGAGTGCGTGCTCGAGTAGCTCCTCTGTCAATCGCATGTAGGCAACCAGCGATGGCGCTCTACGACCATAGCTGGGAAGACCCACCACCTCCTTATAGGCACGCACCCGCTCCCTGGCATGATCCAGCTGGAGCTTTGCGGCAATTAGCTCCGACTCGGTGGTGGCAATAGTTCGAACATGTGATTGCTCGGCATCGCGGAGTTGCGTCTCGATCGTTGTGAGACGCTCAAGAAAGCGATGGCTGAGTTCCTGGTCAGAAAGGCGATCGGTATCCATTGAATCATCTCCAGAGCCCTAGCTCAAGCAGCTATTCCCCACCAATGATTTTGGGATCTATGCACAAGAACGTTGCTCGCACTCGAAATCGCCTGTGATGTCGACTTTCGGATGACTGAGAATGTGGCAGCGGGGAATGCTTATCGCGAGAATGACGGCAACTCGTACTGACACTCGCATCGCTGGGCGAACGGTCGATCTCGGATTGCATTGTCGCCATTATCACGATCGTGAGCTAGTTTGGGACCGACTTCATCCCCTCGGCCTCAGGCGATGACCCCCGATCCCCAGCAAGCCCGCCTCTCCGCCGCCCTCGCCGACCACTACCGCCTCGAGCGCCCCCTCGGCGCCGGCGGCATGGCCACCGTGTATCTCGCCCACGACGAGAAGCACGATCGCAAGGTCGCCCTCAAGGTCCTGAAGCCCGAACTCGCCGCCGTCCTCGGCGCCGAGCGCTTCGTGGTGGAGATCCGCACCACCGCGAGCCTCCAGCATCCGCACATCCTGCCGCTCTTCGACAGCGGCACGGCGGATGGCTTTCTCTACTACGTCATGCCCTACATCGAGGGCGAGACGATTCGCGATCGGCTCAATCGCGAAACGCAGTTCGGCGTCGACGACGCCATCCGCCTCGCGCGCGAAGTCGCCGAGGCGCTCGACTACGCCCATCGGCGCGGCATCATCCATCGCGACATCAAGCCCGAGAACATCCTGCTCCACGACGGCCGCGCGATGGTCATGGATTTCGGCATCGCCCTCGCCGTGAGCGCCGCCGCCGGCGGCCGCATGACCGAAACCGGCCTCTCGCTCGGCACGCCGCACTACATGAGCCCCGAGCAGGCCACCGCGGAGAAGGAGCTCACGCCGCGCAGCGATGTGTACAGCATCGCCAGCGTGCTCTATGAAATGCTCGCCGGCCAACCCCCGCACGTGGGCGGCGCCGCGCAGCAGGTCATCATGCGCATCATCACCGAGGCCGCCCGCCCGGTGAGCGACTTCCGCAAGAACGTCCCCGCGAATGTCGTCGCCGCGCTGGCCAAGGCGCTCGACAAGCTCCCCGCCGATCGCTTCACCTCCGCCAAGGAATTCGCCGACGCCCTCGGCAACGCCAACTTCACCGCCGCGGGCATCGCCGCGCCCGCCCCGCGCACCGCTACGAAGCGCGCCTGGTACGCGCAACCGCTTCCCTACGCCGCCGCGCTCGCGCTGTCACTCGGCGCCCTCGCCTGGCAATCGCAGCGCAGCAGCACGCCCGCCGCGGCCGAGGGCGGCACGCCGGTGCGCTTTGTCGTGAAGCCACCCGCGGATGGACTCGGCGCCGGCCGCAACTTCGCGCTCGCCATCTCTCCCGATGGGCGCCGCATTGCCTTCATGGCCCGCAGCGGCAGCGTGCGGCGCCTGCATGTGCAGGAGCTGAGCAGCCTCACCGCCCGGTCCATCCCCGGCACCGAAAAGGCCGCGTACTTCGCCTTCTCCCCCGATGGCAAGGAGCTGCTCGTGCAACCCGCCACCGGTGGCGCGCAGCGCGTGCAGGTGGAGTCGGGTACCATCACCGATGTCGTACTCCCCGCAGGGATCGACAAGGTGCTCCCGAATGGCGTGAACTGGTTGGGCGAGACGGCGGTGCTGAGCTACGGTCGGATTGGCGTCGCGCTGCTGCGCCCCGGAGCGTCCGTCACGCGCATTCCGCTCCGCCAGAATGGCAAGCCGTACGCGCCGGCGGGGAACGCGGTGCTCTCCACCGACGGCAACTGGGTGGTGATGGTAGGCCGCACCATCGGCGTCGTACCCGCCAAGGGGGGCGAGGTGCGCGACCTGCCCTTCGCCGCCGAGCGCATTGTGGCAGCCTTTCCCGATCTGCTGCTCTATCAGGACGTCACGTTCCGTGTGATGGCCGTCCCCATCGATTGGGCCACCCTCAAGGCGGGCACCGCGCAGGCGCTCGAAGCGGGGCTCGATGGCGGCTCCGACGCGGTACTCTCGCAGTCGGGCACGCTGGTGGTGTTCAAGGGCTCCGGCCGCTCATCGCTGCAGCTGGTGGACGAGCGCGGCAACGGCACACCGATTGGCAGCGCCGCCGATCAGAGCCTCATGTTTCCGCGCCTCTCCCCCGACGGCAAACGCATCGCCGTCGCCGCCGCGTCGCGCGCCGGTGGGTCGTCCGATATGAGCATCAGCATCATCGATGTCACCTCCGGCACCACCACGCGCCTCACCAGCGACATGTACGCCGATCGCCCCGAGTGGACCCCGGACGGCAAGCGCGTGCTCTTCCGCCGGCAGTACGGCGAACGCCGTGAGGAGATCTGGTGGCAGCCGTACGATCGGAGTGGCCCCGCCGAGCCGCTGCAGACGTATACCGGCAGCGACACGCGATTCATGGCCGAGGGGCTCGTGTCGCCCGATGGGAAGTATCTGCTGTATCGCATCCTCGCCGGCCTCACCGGGCGCGACATCTGGTATCGCGCCCTCACCGGCGACACCACGTCCAAGACCTTCGAAGCCACCCCCGCCGACGAAGTGATGCCGCGCTTCTCCCCCGACGGGAAATGGGTGGCGTACACGTCCAATGAATCGGGCGCCGATCAGGTCTTCGTGCGCCCCTTCCCCGGCCCCGGCGGGCGCACGCAGGTGTCGGTGAACACCGGCACCGAACCCGTGTGGGCGCCCGATGGCAAGCGTCTCTTCTACTTCAACGGCAGCGACCTCATGGCCGCCAACGTGAGCACCACCGGCGATTTCACCGTCACCGCGCGCGAGCGGCTCTTCACCACCGATGTGAGTCCGGGTGGCATTCACGCCAACTACGACGTGGCGAAGGACGGCCACCACTTCATCATGATCCGCAACCCCGAAGGCAGCGGCGACGTGACCGTGGTGCTCAACTGGCTGGCGGACGCGCGGAAGCGGATGGTGCCGTAGCTCCAACCGCAGTTCCCGGGATACCCGGGATACCCGGGATGCCCGGGCATCCCGGAACGGCGGCTGATCAGAGGTTCCGATTGTTACCGGCGGCGTTACTCGAGCCCGGCCAACCCCTTCTTGTCCGCGATCTGCAGTAAGCGAAGCCCCATCCCGCCCGGTCGCTTTGCACCCGACTCCCACTGCATCACCGTGCTCGGCGTCGTGTTGAGATAGGCGGCGAACACCGGCTGGCTCACGCCGAGCTTATGTCGGAGTCGCTTGATAGCGGCCGGCGACATCGGCGGCGGCGCGAGACAGGAGGCGTCGAACTCACGCATGGTCTGCGGCGAGACAAGCCCCGCATCGTACAGGTCCGAGGCGGCACTATGGATCGCCTCGAACGCGTCGCTCTTGTACACGCGTCGTGCGGGCTTCGAACCCTTCTTCGCGTCGCCCTCGGCGCGTGCCGTCTTCACGGACGTCTTAGCCACACATCACCTCGATCATCGCCCCGCCGCCGAGGTCGTCACCCTGTCCGTTGTCGAGCGCCTTCGCCGCCCGACACAGCTCCGCGCGCGAAACCCCGTCCTTTCGTGCGGCACGCGCGAACCATTTGGTCATGAAGACCCGGGGCGACTCAAGCGACTGAACGGAGGGTCTCGGCACAATTAAGTCTAATACTTAGTGTTACCCCTGTCCAGCGAAAACCCAACAAGAGCACGTCGTGGTAGCGCAGTTCCCGGGATGCCCGGGATGCCTCGGATGCTTGGTGACGTCAGTTCAGCGGTCCATCCGCCACGACCAAGTCCCTCGCTACGGCGCGATCGCTAACTGACCTCACCAGGCATCCCAGGCATCCTAGGCATCCCGGAACCGCGGGGGGGCGCCCGAGTGGCCTATAAGTGGCCTAAATGGCCTAACTGGCCCTATTGGGCCGAAATCTTTCATTTTTCAATCATACATTGAAAGAATGTAATCTTTGTATAACTGTAAGTTGACAGAATGAGTATATTCATATCATTATTATTGTAAGGAGGTACTCATGCCTACACGCGCCGACGCTGCCTGGCTTCTGCTTCGGCAGCTCGATGCCACCGTCGAGCCCTTTGCCGCCCGCCCCGTGAACCGTCCCGCCAAGGGGTGGATCTCGGCGGTTCGCCACGCCATCGGCATGAGCAGCCTGCAGCTCGCCGAGCGACTGGGTATCAGCCGGTCGGCCGTGCACGCCCTGGAAACACGCGAGCAGGAACACACGACCACGTTGGAGGCGCTGCAGCGCGCGGCCGACGCGATGGAGTGCGATCTCGTCTACGCGCTCGTGCCGCGGGCCGGCTCCTTCACGCGCACCGTGGAGGCGCGCGCCAGCGGCATGGCGCGTCGCCTCATGTCTCGAGCGGGGCACACCATGGCGCTCGAAGCGCAGAGCGTCGAGGGCACGGAAGCCGCCGAGCAGGAGAAGGTGATGACACGTCGCCTGCTCGCCGAACTGCCGCGCGATCTGTGGGATCGGTCGTGGGATGGCTGACTCGCCGCCACCCGCCGAACCGGTCGGCAACACCATCGGCCGCTTTGTCATCGGTGCGCATGCTCCGGGCGCGACGCCGATCGATCCTGATGAAGCGGCCGATCTGATCCCTCCGACGGTCCATACCTTGGCCGAGCTCAATGCCTTTGAGCAGGTCAACATCACGGCCGCCGTCGAGTGGCTGCTTCGCGGCACGCGACGCGCGAGCCCAGCCACCGTGCTCAGCGAGCGCTATCTGCTCGACCTGCACCGTCGCATGTTCGATCAGACGTGGCGCTGGGCCGGTGAACTCCGGCGCACCGACAAGAACATCGGGGTGCACTGGCCGCAGATCCGCATTGCGCTGCGCGAGCGCCTCGAGGACACGCGGCACTGGATCAGTGCCAAAGCGCATGCACCCGAGGAGATCGCGGTGCGTTTTCACCATGCGATCGTCGTCATTCATCCGTTTCCGAATGGCAACGGACGCTGGAGTCGCCTGGCGGCCGACGCGCTCCTGCACGCGCAGCGGCGGCCACTGCTGACGTGGGGGCAATCCAGTCTCACCGCCGCCGGGACCGCGCGAACCGCATACCTCGCGGCGCTTCGCGCTGCCGATCAGGGTGACTTCACGCCGCTGCTGGCGTTTGCCCGTTCCTAGCGGCTTCCTCAGAATGACGCGACGTCGCGCACGTCGACGATCGCCGCCAGATCGATCGGCCCGTAACAGTGCGGGTACAGCGCGTGTGGATCGTCCTGCTTCGGCGTCGCACTCGGCAGCGGCGCCGGCGCTTCGTACACCAGGTGCGAGGTGAGCCGCGCCGGATCGATCACCAGCACGATCACCTCCCGCACCCCCGCGAAATACGCCCGCGCCGTCGGCCCCACCTGATGGGCCTGCGAGCAGTGAATGAAGCCTTCGGTGTCGAGGCTCGGCGCGCGGTACGCGCCCGCGGCCTGCGCCGCGTCGAGCGCCGGACGGGTGGTGAGGTGGTAGACCATTGGTTTGGGACGAGTCGTGTCGATCACGTAGACATGCCAGCAGAACGTGTATATTTTTTACGGAAATCTATGCATGTTGGCCATATTGTGCATAGAAAACACGCAATTGGTATACAAAATGAACTCCGAAGAGCTCGCCCCGTTCGACCCCGCCTTCGTCGAGACCCCTGCGGTTTTTCGAAAGCTCACCGAGGCCTCCCGCGCCTTGGCGGAGTTCAAGGGTCTGGTCGCCACGATCCCCAATGAGCGCGTGCTGCTGACCGCGCTGGCCCTGCAGGAAGCCAAAGACTCGTCGGCCATCGAGAACATCGTCACCAGCCACGACGAGCTCTTCCGATCGGCGGCCGAATCGGACGCCACCGCCAGCCCCGCCACCAAGGAGGTCCTGCGCTACCGCCAAGCGCTCAATATCGGCGTCGAGCTGGTCCGCGAACACGGGCTCATCACGAACAACTACATCCAGCGCGTGCAGGCCGAGCTGGAGCCGAGCAAGACCGGCTTTCGGAAGGTCCCGGGCACCACGCTGCGCGATCAGGGCGGGCGCCTCATCTACACGCCCCCGCAAGACGCGCGGCGCATCGTGGAGCTCATGAACGCACTCGAAGCCGATCTCAACGCCCCGCCAGCCGACGGCCTCGATCCACTCGTGCGCATGGCCGTGCTCCATCACCGCTTCGAGAGCATCCATCCGTTCCACGATGGCAACGGGCGCACGGGGCGTATCCTCAACGTGCTCTACCTGCTCAAGGAGGGGCTGCTCGATCTCCCCGTGCTCTACATGAGCCGCTACATCGTGCAGACCAAGCGCGACTACTATCGCCTCCGGCAGGCCGTACGCGATGAGCGCGCGTGGGAAGCGTGGGTGCTCTACATGCTCACGGCGGTCGCCGAGAGTGCACGCGATGGGTTGGCAACCGTGAACGCGATCCGCGAGGCGCTGCAGCTCACCAAGCAGGAGCTGCGACGCTTCCCGTTCTACTCCCAGGACCTCTTGAACAATCTGTTCGCCCACCCGTACACGAAGATTCAATTCGTCGTCGACGAGCTCGGCGTCACGCGCCTTACCGCAACGCGTTACCTCGATGCACTCGCGAACGCCGGCATCCTGCAGAAGGTGAAGGCGGGTCGTTCGAGCTACTACGTCAACGTTCGGCTGCTGGAGATTCTGCTGCGGAACGCGTGATTGGCGTCATCGTCACGGCACGAACGCCTTTTTCGCGTCCATCAGCTGCCGCGCGAAGTACGTGAACTCGAGCGCCGTCGTCCGCGCCTGCTGATCGATGTTCGCCCCCGTGCCGTGCCCGCCTTCGAGTACTTCGTAGAAGTAGTACGGCAGCCCCATCGCGCTCATCTTCGCCGCGAACTTGCGCGCGTGCTGCGGGCCCACGCGGTCGTCCTTGGTGGTCGTCCAGATGAACGGCGTGGGGTACCGTACACCAGCCTTGAGATTGTGATACGGCGAGATCTTCGCCAGGAACGCGCGCTCCTCCGGCACCGACACACTGCCGTACTCCCCAATCCAGCTCGCCCCCGCCTGGATCTGCTCGAAGCGCAGCATATCGAGCAGCGGCACGCCGATATCCACGGCGGTGAACAGCTCCGGATGCTGCGTCATCTCCACGCCCATGAGCAAGCCGCCGTTCGAGCCACCGCGAATGCCCAGTCGGCGCGGTGAGGTGACTTTGCGGGCAATGAGATCTTCAGCCACCGCGCGGAAATCGTCGTAGATGATCTGCCGCTTGGTCTTCATCCCCGCTTCGTGCCACGTCGGCCCGAACTCGCCGCCGCCGCGGATGTTCGCCACCACCCACACGCCGCCCTGACTCACCCACAGCTTGCCGGCGTTCTGGTTGTACGAGGGAGTGCTGGAGATCTCGAACCCGCCGTACGCATTGATGATCGTGGCGGTGCTGCCATCGAGCGGCATGCCCTTGGGCGACACCATGAAGTACGGAATCTTCACGCCGTCGCTGCTCGTGGCCTCCCGCTGCTCCACCACCATCTGCGACGCATCGAATCGCGGCGCGAGCGACTTGAGTGCGGTCGCGGTCCCGCGGACCGCATCGGCATACCAGATGCTGCTCGGCGTGAGAAACCCCGTCACCCCGAGCATCGCGGCGCCGCGGCCGTCCACGCTCTCGATGCTCGTACTCACGTTGTCGGGCAGCGGCAGCCGCTTGCTCGTCCACGCGCCGTTCGCACCGCGCGTGAACGCCAGCACGCGCCCACGCACGTTCTGGTAGACGTTGAGCAGCACCGTGTTGCCGCTCGTGACGACCGTATCCACGAACTCGCGCGACGTGGGCGCATACACTACGCGCGGCTGCAGCTGATCGGGCGTGCGCGCCGCCGTCGCGATGGAGAATTCGGCAATTGCGCCCGAAGGAATCGTGGTGCTGCCGCTCGTCCACGCTTCCGACAGCTTCACGAGCGCGCGCCCGCCCTGTACGGCGTGGAGGTACGACCGGCGCGGCATGGTGAGCGGGATGGCCTTCCCGCCCTGCACCAGCGCGTACTGATACTCGAAGGTGCTCATGGCGTACGCCACGAACGACACGCTCTTCCCCGTCGCATCGCTGAACGTCACCGGCAACGCGCCAAAACCCGGGTCGCTCGCCTTGCCGCGAAACAGCTCCTGCGCGTCGGCCAGCGACTGTCCGCGCGTCACCCGCCGCACGATGTACGGATACCCCGACGCGCCCAGCTCACTCGCATTGCGCGCACTCGCAAAGAGCATCGCATCACGGCCATCCCACGCGACCCACTGCTTCCCCTTCGGCAGCGCGAAGCCGTCCTTCACGAACGACCGCGACGGCACATCGAACTCGCGCACCGTCACCGCATCTTCGCCACCATCCGACAGCTGAATGAGGCAGCGATCACCGCGCACCCCTTCACAGTCCACGCTGTGCCACACCCAGTTGGCACCTTCCGCCTTCACCACCGCATCCAGGTCCAGCACGGTCGTCCACTGCGGCGCCTTGGTGCGGAAGGAGGCGAGCGTGGTACGCCGCCAGATGCCGCGCGGGTGCTGATCATCACGCCAGAAGTTGTAAAGCATCCCGCCGATGAACTGCACATCGGTCAACCGATCTGTCGCCGCCGCCATCGCCCGCGCCGCCCCAAAAATCCCCGCAAAGCGCGGGTCTTTCTCGAGCACCGCCGTGGTCTTCGCATTCTCCGCATTCACCCACGCCATCGCGCGGGTCCCGGTCATCTCTTCGAGAAAGAGATTCGGATCCGTGGTATCCGTGGCCGGGCGCACCTGCGCCCCACTGAGCGACGGGAAGACACACAACACCACCGCAAAGAGCAGTCGGCGAAACACGGCATTCTCCATGTATGTGACCGCCCAATCTATCCCCAGAAATCGCTGTTCCGGGATGCCCGGGATATCTCGGATGCCTGGTGACCTGCTGTTGAAGAACTTGCCGTTGCGACCGACTCGGCCGCAGCCGCGAGATGGTGAACTGCAGGGCACCGGGCATCCGAGGTATCCCGGGCATCCCGGAACGGCGGTGGGGGGTTGTTTATGCGGCGCCGACCATCGCGGCGGTAAGGCCGCGGCGCAGGGTGACCACCGTGACCTCCGGCAGTGCACCGATGCGCAGCGGCAGCCCCCAGTACCCCGTGCCCGGGTTGATGTAGAGCAGCGAATCACCCGCCTGATGGCTCCCCATCGCGTGCTTGAGGAACGGGCTCGCGAGGCTCCACCCGATCCTGGGGATGGAGAACTGCCCGTAGTGCGTGTGCCCGCTCAGCGTGAGCTGCACGCCGCGCTTGGCGAGCGCCGGCCAGAGCGCCGGGTTGTGCGCGAGCGCCACCGTGAACGCATCATCGGGCACCGCAGACAGTGTGCGCGAAATGTCCGGCGCCACGTCACGCCCCGCGCCGGCCGGAAAACCCATCGCGGCCGGATCGCCCGTACCCGCGAGCCACAGCCGCGCGGCGCCGCGCGTGAGCACCTGCGCTTCGTTCACCAGCACGCGCACGCCCATCGCTTCGAGCCCCGCGCGCACACCACGCCAGCCGGCGTACACATCATGATTGCCGGCGATGGCATACACACCAAGCGGCGCATTGAGCTCGCGGAACGCCTCGGCGAAGTAGCGCACATCGGGCGCGTGATCGTCCACCTGATCGCCGGTGATCGCCACGAGATCGGCACGCGCGGCCGCCACCGCGTCGCGCACGCGCGCCAGAAAGCCGCGCGGCGTATGTGGCCCCACGTGCAGATCGCTGATCTGCGCGATGCGCACACCATCGAACTCGTGCGGCAGGTCGGGGTGCACCGACTCCAGCTCCTTCACCACCACCGCGCGCGACCCCGCGTACCCCACCAGCGCAATGAGCGCGAGCAGCGTGAACACCAGCGCGAGCGCCCAGCGCCCCGCCGTGCCCGCCACACCGAACGGCCAGCCGATGAGCGCGCCAGCGGCCCCCGCCACGCCCAGCAGCGGCAACGCCAGCTGCAGGTACCAGAACGGGCGCATGATCCACACCCGCTCGAACGCGCCCGGATAGTGCCGCTTGTTGAACGCCGCAATCACGCGCAGCAGCGGCGCGCTGGCCACGAGCGCGAGCGCGACCGCCGTCCCCCACCCGCCCGGCACCACCGGCGCCACCAGCGCCACGATGATGCTCCACCAGATGCTCATCCACAGGCCGAAGCCCAGGGCAATACGTCCTGCGTTCATCTCGATCTCGATGTATGTATGACAGCGAGGTGCTGTTTCCTCCTAATACTCGCCGAACGCCCCTGCGTTTCGTCCCGACTCATCCCTGAGCGCACCATGCCCGATTTCGCCAATCGCCTCGTTGTCATCACCGGAGTAGGCCGCCAGGGCCAGGTCGGCGAGGCCCTCGCCTTGGGCTTCGCGCAGCGGGGCGCGTCGCTCGCGCTCCTCGACCGCGATCAGGCGCAGGTCGAAGCCCGCGCCGCCGAGCTCACGCAGCAGGGGTTCACCGCCACCGCGCACGTCGCCAATCTCGCCGACGCCGCCGACGCCGAGCGGGCCGCGCGCGAGGTGCTGGCCGCGCATGGCACCACCGCCGTGCACGCCGTGGTGTGTACCGCCGGCGGCTTCGGCATGACCGGCCCGGTGAGCGATGCGAATCAGGCCGACTGGGCGCGGCAGTTCATGATCAACCTCGACACCGCCTTCGCCACCACGCGCGCGTTCCTCCCCGCGCTGCGCGAAGGCCAGGGCGCGCTCGTCTACTTCGGCTCGGTGGCCGCGCTCCCGCAGGGCAACCCCAAGGGCATGGCCGCCTACGCCGCCGCCAAGAGTGGTGTGCTCTCCCTCATGCGCACCGTCGCCGTAGACGAAAAGTCCAACGGCGTCCGCGCCAACGCCGTCGCGCCCACGGCCATCCGCACCGCGACGAACATCGCCGACATGGGCGACAAGACCGAGTACGTCGAGCGCGAGAGCGTGGCTGATGTCGTCGCGTTCCTTGCCAGCCCCGAGGCCCGCAATGTCTCCGGGCAGGTGATCACGCTGGCGTGATGCTGGTTCGGAGGAACTGATCACATCCAAGACAACCAAGCGATCCAAGACATCCAAGAACGGCGTTCTCGAATGACTCGGATCGCTTGGATGCCTTCTATGAGAAAGGCCAACTAGTCAAGGCCACCGTGGTGGCCTCGCGGCTGGGTCCTGCGCGAGAATCGG
>JAIEMN010000005.1 GCA_019752115.1 Gemmatimonadaceae bacterium | reverse complement strand
GCCCCCCGGTTGCGCACCGGGTTGCTTTCCCTAACCGGGGACACCCCTCCGTGGCTCGCCCCCCCCCGTCGTGCGTCCCCGCGCGCCAACACCAGCCGCGGGGACGCTCACGTCATGCGGTCAGGTCAGTCGCGACGCCCCTGCAGGCGCGAGAGCAGGCGCAGGAGCTCGAGGTACAACCAGATCAGCGTGACCATAAGGCCGAAGGCGCTGAACCACTCCATGACCTTGGGGGCACCCATGTTCGAGCCCTGTTCGATGCGATCGAAGTCGAGCACGAGGTTGAGCGCCGCCACGCCGGCGATGGCGAGGTTGATGCCGATCGCGAGCGGGCCCGCCGAGGTTAAGTAGCCGATGTTCACCTTGAACAGCGAGAGCACCATCGAGCCGAGGTAGAAGAGCATGATGCCCATCATCGCGGCAAAGAGCATGCGGCGGAACCCATCCGTCGCCTGCAGGATGCGGAAGCGATAGAGCACGAACACGCCGGCCGCGACACCCATCGTGAGCAGCACCGCCTGCATCGGCAGCCCGGCGAACTTCGCGTTGTAGATCGCGCTCACCGCACCGAGGAAGATGCCCTCGAGCGACGCATAGATCGGCGCCGCCCAGCGGGCCGCCTGCGGGCGGAAGCTGGCGATCATGGCAAACACAAACCCACCCAGGCCACCGACCAGCATGGCCGGGCCCACGAGCCCCACATTGCCGGAGGCCACCTGCTGCCAGGTGAGCGCCGCCGAGAAGCTCAGGACGGCGAGGAGAAGCAGCGCCTTCCCCGCCGTCCCGGCCACCGTCATGGTGCCGCTGTCGGAGGAGGCGACGGTGTCACGGGCCGCCTGGGCAAACCGCGCAAAAACCGGATTGGACGTACGCATCGAGATGCTGACTGGAGAAGCGGAAGGTTCGGGCCGGACTCCGCGGGAGGAATCCCTTGGGCGGGTTGGTCACCCGCGGCCACCTCAGTAAAATACACCCGAGGCCCATCCCGGTTCTGTCACCGCGGTGGTCCGCCTGAATACAGGGGAGATGGTCGAGTGGTTTAAGGCTCCGGTCTTGAAAACCGGCGTACCCGCAAGGGTACCGTGGGTTCGAATCCCACTCTCCCCGCTGTACCAACGCCACGCGGGCTCCGGACACCAGACCGGGGCCCGCGTTCGCGTTGGTGGAACCCATCGCGAGGTCGGGTCGGAGTAACCGGCGAGACGCCGGCGCGGTACTTTGTGAATGCCAGATCATCCGGTGCCACGGCGACCCGACCGCGCGCTGTGGTCCATCGCCTCCTCGGTCAACGAATGCCTGCAGAGTCCCCGACGCTTCCCCCGCTCGCGCTCCGCGTGGGCATTACCGGTCATCGTTGGCGCGAGGACGGCGATGCGCCGGATCGTGGACTCGATCCGGCACAGGCGGACCGTTATCGGGATATCCTGCGTCACATTCTGGCCGAGATCGCCGACGCCGCCGAATCGGTGCGGAGCCGCCCCACGGCGCGCTGGTCGAACGCGCCCACGCGCCTCTCGCTCGTCACCGCGCTCGCCGAAGGCGCCGACATGCTTGCCGCCCAGGCGGCGCGCGACGTCGGCATGGTCATCGAGCTCGTCGTCCCCCACGATCTCGCCAGCCTCGATGCGCGCTGTGCCGCGGGCACGGACGCGCGCGCACTCTGGGATGCCGCCGAATCCCGATTCATTCTCGATGGGTGGCACCCGGCACTCGACCCGTCGAGTGGGTCCCTCAACGTCGGTGCTGCGGCGCAACGCACCGAAGATGCGCTGATCGAAACCAACCGGCGACTCGTCTGGAATTGCGATCTCCTGATCGCCGTGTGGGACGGCCGGCCGGCGCGCGGCGAAGCGGGAACCGCGCGCGTGGTCGCCATCGCGCGAGAAGAAGGCGTGCCGGTGATTCACGTGCCGTCGCTGGCACCGGAGCGCTGGAGTGTGCTCGACCCCGATACCGGGGCACCCACGCCACCGGCGCAATCGCCGGCAGCGCTGCATCTCGTGGTCCGTCGGTTGCTTACCCCGCCGGCCACCGCCACGGGGATGGGACACGCCGTCCTCGGACGGGCGCTCGAGGAGTATGCGCGCGAAGCGGTACCGGGCTGGATCGTGCGACACGTCACGGCCCGCCTGTACAAGCTGGTCACCTTTGTGTTGAGTGGCTTCGACCGTGACGCGGGCGTGCGCGCACTCCCCGCCTCACCCGCCGCCCTACCGGTCTCGTGGCAGCACACCCCCGGCAGCGCGACTGCCAGTGCCCGCCGCGCGAGCTGGCTCGACGCGGCGTTCCGGCGCGCCGATTACTTCGCCACGGCCTATGCGGCCCGGCATCGATCGACGTTCACCACGATCCTCGCGCTCGCGCCGATGGCCGTCATCTTTGCCGCCTGCGGTCAGGAAGCGCCGGAATCGGCGAAGGGGACCTGGGCGCTCGCCGAGTTGGCGGTGCTGCTGGTGCTCATTGGGTTCTTCTTTCGCAGTCGCCAGCTGCGCTTTCACGAAAAGTGGCTCGACTATCGACTCCTCGCCGAGCGGCTGCGGCATCATGGCTTCTTGTGGATGATCGGGCGCGCGTCGCCCGTCATGCGCGTCCCCGCGCACCCGATCGCGACCGACCCCCGACCGGCGTGGGTGAATTGGCAGTATCGCGCGCTGACGCGTCCGCTCGGCGTCCCGCCCATTGCGCTGGGGCCGGACACGCTGCGCGAGCTCGCGGCCGATGTCCGACGCGGCTTGGTCGAAGCGCAGGCGGAGTACTGTCGCGTCACGCACCGCATCGCGCATCATGCCGATCACTGGCTGCATGGCCTCCCCTGGTTTCCGCTCGTGGCGGCCATCGGTGCGGCCTTGACCCACGTGGTCGCCCACGCGTTGCACCGCACGATACCGGAGCGCCTCGACACGTGGATCACGCCGATCGGTGTCATTGGCCCCGCCATCGGTGCCGCCCTGCATGGCTTTGCCAATCAGGCTGGCTTTCAGGAGCTCGGCATTCGCGCCGACGCCAGTGCGCAGCAGCTCGAGCGTTTCCTCACCCGCCTCGACCTCCTCGACCTGTCGCACCCGCTGGCGAGTCGGGCACTGGGCGATCTCGTGCTGGAGATCGCCGACGTACTGGGTGAGGATCTCGCTGGCTGGCGGGTTGACTGGTTGGCTCGCCCGCTTTCACCGCCAGGATGACCGGGATGACGACGGCCCACCGCATCTTTCTCAGCTACCGCCGTGGCGATACCGCTGGCCACGTGGGGCGCCTCTATGACGCGCTCGTGAAAGCGTTCGGCAAGGCACACGTGTTCATGGATATCGACGGCCTCGCGCCCGGCGAAGATTTCGCGCTGGGCCTGGCGGCGCAGCTCCGCGACGCGGCCGTCGTGCTGGTGGTGATCGGGCCGCGCTGGGCCGGCGTCGGCCCCGACGGGCATCGTCGGCTCGATGCACCGGGCGACTTCGTGCGGCTCGAAGTCGCGACGGCGCTGCAACGGCCGGATGCGCTGGTGATCCCGGTCTTGTGCGAAGGCGTGACGATGCCGTCGGCGGAGTCGCTGCCCGACAACATCGCCCCACTCGCCCGACGCAATGCCATCGTGCTCAGCGATCTGCGATGGACGCACGATGTGGAGCAGCTGATCGGCACGATCGAACGCCATGTCGTGCCGCAACTCGCGAGCGACGGCGGGCTGCTGCGCCAGATCCCGCCCAAGGCATGGCTCGCAGCCGCCGCCGCGCTGGTGCTGCTGCTCTGGCGACCGTGGCAGCCGGCCACGCCGTCGCTGCCGGCGGGCATGATGCCCAGCGGATCGATGCCCAAGGCGGTCGACCATACACCGCCCGCTCGCGTGCTTCCGGATGGCAAGTCGCAAATCAGAAAGGCGCAAAAAGACTGGGCCCGCGATGCCGAACTCGTCTACCTCGGCGTGGACTGCCAGGCCAACTGGACGGGGTGCTACGTCATGATCACGCTCCGTTCAGAGTCGCAAGCGGCCACCCTGTCGGCCATCCGCGACGCGAGCGGCGGAAACTGGACATATCAGTCGGGGCAGTACGAGCCGCGCTATCACGCCGTGCAGGTCAATTCCGTCGATCTTGACGTCGCCATGCGAGCGGCGCGCGCGGGCGGGATGGTCGGCCCCATCGACCGCGCCAACCTGGACGGCCCCCGTCCGGATCTCGGTCGGCGCGACGGCCAGTGGGTGATCCAGCCCAGCAACACCGACGCCTCCGGCCGCGTGCGCTTCTGTGTGAACGCGCGGTCTGGCCGACTCGAGGACTGCTGACCGGACCGACGCGCGTCCGGAACCTGCGCGTGCGTCCGGGGTGTTGGCCGCGTATATGATTGCCTGCTCATCGTTCGCGTTCGCACCGGCGCTGGTCGCGACGCTGCTCCAACCGCCCGATTCGGTGGCCACCGTCCAGGGCCGCGTCCTCGACGCCGCCACCGGCGCACCGGTCATCGGCGTCACCGTCCTCCGGAAAGACTCGCGACAGGGCGCCAACACCGGCGCCGATGGCGCCTTCGAGATCCGCGGGGTCCCCTACGGCAAGGTCACCCTCGTCGTCACGCGCATTGGCTATCAGGGGACGCAGCGCGACCTTGTGCTCCCCCGCGATGCCGCGCAGCCCCTCGTCTTCCGCCTCACCGCCACCACCACCGAACTCGGGGCTGTGAAGGTCAAGGCGCAGGCCACCGAGCGGGCGCAGTTCCTCGGCAATGCGCCGCCCGGCGTGGTGAGCGTCACCGGTCAAACCGTACGCCAACTCCCGGTGATCGGCGAACCCGATGTGCTGCGCGTCGTGCAGCTTCTCCCCGGCGTCGTCGCCACCAACGACTTCACCGCCGGCTACAACGTGCGCGGCGGCGAGAGCGATCAGAACCTCGTCCTCCTCGACGGCTTTCCGCTCTACAATCCGTTTCATCTGGGCGGCCTGTTCGGCACCTTCATCGATGAAACCGTCGCCAGCTTCGACCTCATGCCGGGCGCCTTTCCGGTGCGCTACGGCGGGCGCCTCTCGAGCGTGCTGAGCGTGGAGCCCAAGGCCGAAGCGCGCAGCGGCATCCACGGCAAGGCATCGGTCTCGCTGCTGGCGAGTACGCTCGCGCTCGGCGGCACCGTGAAGGGGAGCACCAGCTGGAACGTCGCCGCGCGGCGCACCTATGCCGACAAGTTCATCGCGCTCTTTTCCGACCGGCAGCTGCCGTACTGGTTCACCGATGTGCAGGCGCATGTGAAGCACACGCTGCCCAATGGCGGGTCGCTGTCGCTCACCGGCTACTGGGGAAGCGATGTCCTCGATGCCTCCATCGCCTCGTTCGGCGATTCCACCGCCGCCGGGGGTGGGCGCCTGCGCTTCGACTGGGGCAATCGCCTCATCGGGGCGGCGTGGGAGCAACCGTTGCATCACACCTTTGGCGGCGACTCCGCGCGGGCCATGCAGCGCGTGTCGTACACCGGCTTCGGCACGCTGCTCGATCTCGGCAGCGGCTCACTCACCTTCAAGAACCGGCTCGGTGAGACCCGCGCGTGGGGCGAGCTCACCCGCTATGCCGGCAAGGGGATCACGCAGGCTGGCTACGAGTGGAGCAGCTATCGTTTCACCTACGACGTGGATGCCCGCGCCGCCGGTACGCCCAGCCTGCTCACCACGCGCGACGGTCCGAGCTCGGCGGCGGTCTACGTCGATCGCACGCAGCGCCTCGGCGCGCTGCAGGCCCGAGTCGGGGTGCGCGGCGAAACGGTGACCGGAGCCAACTGGAGCGCGCTCTCGCCCCGCGCCTCGCTCAAGTGGTTCGCCAACCGCGATCTCGCCTTCACCGCCTCGGCGGGGCGCACCGCGCAGTGGACGCCGTCGCTGCGCAATGAACAGGCGCCGGTGCGCGTCTTCGACTTCTGGCTCATTGCCAACGGGACCACCCCGGTAGCCACCGCCACGCAGGGAAGTCTGGGCGCCGAGCGATGGTTCGGGAATGCGCGCTTCGTGCGCGCCGAGGCGTGGCTCAAGGCGTACGACCGGCTGCCGAGCAGCAACCTGTTCAACGATCCGGAAGTCTTCGGCGACGAGTTCATCATCACCACCGGGCGCTCGTATGGGCTCGATGTGCTGGTGCGGCAGCTCGAGAGCGAGAAGATGAGCGGCTGGATCGCCTACTCGTTTCAGCGGAGCTGGCGCGATGCGCCCACCGGACGCTTTGCGCCGGTGCAGGACCGCCGACACAACCTGAACGTCGTGTCCAGCTGGCGCCCGGGCGGCAACTGGAGCTACGGCGCGCGACTCGGGGTGGGCACGGGGACGCCGTTCACCGATATCGAAGGGCAGCTGGTGCGGCGACGGTACGATCCGGTCACCAACAGCTACATCACCGACAACCTCCCCGTCGCGCGTGAACCGATCGGTGGCGTGCGCAACGGCGCGCGCTATCCGCTCGTGCAACGGCTCGACCTGAGCGCGACGTACGCGAATCCCGGCAAGCGCCATCTCACACCGTACGTGTCGCTCATCAACGCGTACAATGCGCGCAACGTGTTCACGTACGTGTTCGACTATACCGACAATCCCCCGACGCGCTCGGCGTTCTCGCAGTTCCCGTTCCTGCCCACGCTGGGGGTGTCCATTGCGTGGTAAGCAGATCGGTCGCGCGTGGCGCGCCGCGATGTGGGGCCTCGCGCCAGCGCTGCTCGCGGGGTGCGAGTTTGGCAAAGCGGTCATTCCGGCCCCGACACCACGCATTGTGGTGCATGCGGTCCTGAATGCCGGGGCCGCCGAGCAGGTGGTGCTGGTGGAGTCGTCGCTCACCGGTCGCGTGGTGATCGACGATTCGCTCAAGTTCGATCCGCTCGATCCGATTCGCACCGCCGGCGGCGAGCCGATCACCGGTGCTGAGGTGCGCCTGCTGACCGGCGCCGACACGATCGGCGTTGCGGCCACGGAGACGCGCGTGAGCGGCCGCGGGACGGGGCGCTATGTCGTCGCACGGGCGCAGCTCGCCGTCGCCCCGGGTGGCACGTATCGCTTGCGCATTCGCACCGCCGATGGACGTGTCGTGACCGGCCGCACGACGGTGCCCGGCGCGCCGGGGGGCTGGAATGCCGACGCGGCGCGCACGCGACAGCCGCTCGCGTTCAACCGCGATCGCGACTCCCTGCACCTCGCCTGGGCGGGCGCGGCGGGTGGGCGCACGTACGCGGTGCGCGTCGAGACCCCGTACGGACCGTGGGCGCTCTTTTCCGACAGCACGTCGTTCACCTTGAGCGGCGGGCTGCGCAACTTCCTCGCGGCCGGCCTGCCGAATGTGTTCCTGCCGGGCTTCTCGCAGCAGCTGTCCATCACCTCGGTCGATCAGAACTTCTACGACTACAATCGCTCCGGCAACGATCCCTTCGGTGGCTCCGGGCTGATCTCCAGTGTGAGCGGTGGGCTCGGGCTCTTCGGCAGCCTGGTGGTGCTGGGGACCTACGACGTTGCCACGACGCGCGTGGATACCGCGCCGATCGACGCCCGCTGGACCGGCACCGCCGCCAGTGGGGCGGTGGTCGATCTCGATCTCTGGGTGGACGACCCCGGCCCGAACGCCAGCGCCATCACCGGGCGTCAGCGCACGCCGCGGCGCTACGTGCTGGGCATCCAATCGGGCGAAACCGTGCGATTGGCCACGCTCGTGGGCTCCTCCAGCGCCGACACCCTCGCCTTCTTTACGGGACGCCTCGCGGGCGACAGTCTGGTAGGGACCTACGACCGGCGTTTCGATACCAGCGGCCCCACGCGTTTCCGCCGCGCCGCGCGCTAGGCCGGGCCGCTGCTATTCGCGATGGGGCTGGCTGTGGTCCCCGCCGTGACACTCCCTCTTCAAGAGCTAAGCCCCATGATGCGTTCTTCCCTGCTCCGCCACCTCGGTAGCCTGCTCATCGTGAGTGCGGCCACGGCGAACGCCCAGGCGCCCACGGTGACCACCCAGCCGTTCGGGGTGAACACCATCGTGCAGGCGCTGCACGCCGTGAGCGACAAGGTGGTCTGGGCGGCCGGCAACAGCGGCGTCGTGCTGCGCACCGCCGATGGCGGTACGACGTGGACGCGTCTGCCAGCGCCGGGCGGCGATTCGCTCAACTATCGGGATGTGCACGCAGCGAGCGAGAGCGAGGCGTGGGTGTTGTCGATCGGCAACGGCAGTGCCTCGCGCATCTACCACACCACCGATGCCGGTGCGACGTGGGCGTTGCAGTTCATCAATCGTGATACCACGGCGTTCTTCGACTGCCTGAGCATGAACGGGCACGGCCAGGGGGTGGTGTTCGGTGACGCGAGCACCACGCCCGATGGGCGCCGCACGAACATCCTGCATACCGAGAACGCCGGGCAGACGTGGACGCTGCTCGCGACCGCCCCGACGCCGCTGCAGGACGAGGGCGCCTTTGCCGCCAGTGGCCAGTGCGTCGTGCACGGCGACTCGAGCACGGTGTACATCGCAACCGGCGCGCCCGGCGCGCGTCTCTTCCGCAGTCGCAACGGTGGGAAGTCGTGGGCGGTGGAGAACACGCCGTTCGTGCGCGGCACGGCGGCGGGGCTGACCGGCATGGCGTTCCAGACGGCCACCAGCGGCATCGTGGTCGGCGGCGACATCAACAAGTTGCGCACCGACACCAGCGTCGCCGTGGTGGGGGTCACCACCGACGGCGGCCGTACCTGGGAGATGCGCAAGCGCCCGCCCGTGCCGGGCGCCCTCGCCGGCATCGTGTGGGTGCCCGGTGCGGGGTCGCTCACCGCCGTTGTCTCCGGCTACGGCGGCGCCGCCTACACGACCGACGCCGGCTGGACGTGGAGCGCGCTCAATCGCGAGCTCTCGGCGGGAGTGACGAGCTACGGCAAGTCGGCGTGGCTGGGCGGACGGGGGGTGGTGTACCGGGTGGACTTTCCGTAGTCACACGCACAACCCAAGACCAAGAACCCGGTACCCAGAACCGATCAGTTCCGGGTCAGGCGTGTCCGGTCACGGATCGCCGTCTGGCCCATAAGTGCTTTGGTGCGTGTGGGTTGGCGGGTTGCGGGGCGTGTATCGATTTGAAATCGGTCCGGTAAGTTCGAGGC